>JBLYYS010000198.1:0-11419 GCA_048550235.1 Acidimicrobiia bacterium
AAGGGCGATGTCGTTGCTTCGTCCTCGACCACTCGCGCCAAGATCGCCGCCGAGGCAGCACTGGCAACCGGTGGTCCCAGCCGTGGCAGGGTCGCTCCTGCCAAGTCGCGGGCTGAAGCTGCTGCTGGAAGTGATAAGATGCCTCGCCTCATTGAAGCCGGCGGCGGCAAACGAATCATCGAAGCCGGCGGCGGCAAGCGCAAAGAAGGCGCTCGACGGGACGAAGCGACCACACGGATCGCCCCGGAAGAGGCAATCAGTCAGTACGAAGAAGAGCGTGGTGCGCTCGTCGACGAGACCCCCTCTGCGGAGGTGAGCGTCGAGGCGAGTGCCGAAGAGACCCCCACGATGCCGGAGCCCGAAGCGGCTGTGCCTGTAGAGGCACCTGCAGAAGACACGGTGAGCGAAGCCGTCGTTGACGAGCCGAGCGACGCGGGTGAAGAAGCTGTGACGGAGTCGGAAGACACTGCTGCGGTGGAGTCGGCCGAAGCCACGTCGAGCGAAGAAGAAGAAGGAGGCGAGTAGAGATGTTGATGCCCAAGCGGACAAAGTACCGCAAGGTGCATCGCGGTCGGAGACGCGGCACCGCCAAAGGTGGTACCCGTGTGAACTTCGGCGACTACGGCCTCCAGGCATTGGATGCTGGGTGGATCACCTCCCGGCAGATCGAATCGGCTCGTGTTGCGATCACCAGAGCGGTGCGCCGCGGTGGAAAGGTGTGGATCAACATCTTTCCCGACAAGCCGGTTACGGCTAAGCCCGCTGAAACTCGTATGGGTTCCGGCAAGGGCGCCCCAGAATTCTGGGTAGCCGTGATCAAGCCAGGACGTGTGATGTTCGAGCTTTCCGGTGTTGACGAAGACCTCGCTCGCGAAGCGATGCGTAAAGCCGGCCACAAGCTGCCGGTTAGGACACGATTTGTAATGCGGGAGGAAGGGTGACAGCTGAGGAACTCCGAGAGCTCTCGCCCGAAGAGCTGCACGAGGCGCTGGCCGATGCGAAAGCTGAGGCCTTCAACCTGCGATTCCAACTGGCTACCAACCAGCTGGACAACACCGCACGCCTCGGGCAGGTTCGCCGCGATGTAGCCCGCATCATGACGGTGTTACGTGAGCAAGAACTTGAAGCATGGCAGGCGCAGACCGCGTTGGCCGACAAGGAAGGTGCGTGATGGCAGACCGGACACGTCGCAAGACGCGAGTCGGGGTCGTGGTGTCGGACAAGCGCGACAAGACGATCACGGTCGAAGTTACGGGCTCCCGACGTCATCCGATGTACGGCAAGGTCGTACGGAGCCGTGCGCGTTTCCACGCCCATGACGAGGCCAACGATGCTCGTGTCGGTGACACAGTGATGATCACCGAGACCCGCCCGCTTTCGAAGACCAAGCGCTGGCGCGTGGTTGAAGTAGTGGAGCGTGCTCGATGATCCAGCAGGAATCCCGGCTCAAAGTGGCCGACAACAGTGGAGCCAGAGAGCTCCTCTGCATTCGGGTCCTTGGTGGATCGCGACGTCGATACGCAGGAGTTGGAGACGTAATCGTGGGAACCGTCAAAGAGGCGATTCCAGGTGCTGCGGTCAAACGCGGTGAGGTAGTTCAGGCCGTCGTGGTACGTACGGCCAAAGAGCACCGCCGTCACGATGGCACCTACATCCGATTCGACGACAACGCATGCGTACTAATCGACGCCAACCAACAACCCCGCGGCACTCGCATCTTCGGCCCTGTGGCCAGAGAGTTGCGTGAGAAGAAGTTCATGCGGATCGTCTCGCTCGCACCGGAGGTGTTGTGATGCGGTTGCGTGAAGGTGACAAAGTGAAGGTCATGGCTGGGAAGGATTCCGGTAGGGAGTCCCGAATCATCCGTGTCCTCCCCAAGAAGAACAAGGTGATCGTCGAGAACGTCAATACCGCCCGGAGGCATCAGAAGCCCCGTGGTCAGACGATGCAGGGTGGAATCATCGACAAGGACATGCCGCTGGATGCCTCCAACGTCATGATCATTTGCGACGAGTGCGGCCCAACTCGCATCGGCTATCGAATTGACGACGACGGTCACAAGACCCGCACGTGTGTGAAGTGCGGAGGTGAACTGTGATTCCCCGACTGAAACAGCGTTACAACGACGAAGTTGCCGCCAAGCTCCTAGAGGAACTTGGGGTCGATAACGCCATGCTGGTGCCCCGACTCGAGAAGATCGTGGTCAACGTCGGCGTCGGAGAGGCCGTGGCCGACAAGAAAGCGATCGAGTCCACCTTGGCAGAGCTTGCGATCATTACAGGTCAGAAGCCAAAGCTGAATCGCGCGAAGAAGTCGATCGCCAACTTCAAGGTGCGGCAGGGAATGCCAGTCGGCGCTTCAGTGACGATGCGAGGCAATCGCATGTGGGAGTTCTTCGACAGGCTGGTCGCGGTGGCGATCCCTCGTGTACGTGACTTCCGGGGCCTCAATCCCAAGTCTTTCGACGGGCGCGGCAACTACTCGTTCGGTGTAACCGAGCAGTTGATCTTCCCTGAAATCGACTACGACAAAGTCTCGACCGTTCGTGGAATGGACATCACGATCTGCACGACGGCCGACAACGACGAACATGCACGGGCCCTTCTCAATGCGTTTGGGTTCCCGTTCCGCAGACAAGCGCAGGTGTAGGAGCAATGGCTAAGAAATCTATGATCGCGAAAGCCAATCGCACGCCCAAGTTCAAGTCGCGTGCATACAACCGCTGCAAGCGTTGTGGTCGGCCGCGTGCCTATCTGCGCAAGTTCGGAATGTGCCGTATCTGTGTTCGAGAACTGGCTCGCAAGGGTGAGCTTCCCGGTGTGAGAAAGGCTTCGTGGTAACCATGATGACCGATCCCATAGCCGACATGTTGACCCGTATCCGCAACGGTGTTCAGGCTGGACACCAGGCGGTCGTCATGCCCTCTTCGAAGGTCAAGGAAGCCGTAGCCGGCATCCTCGCGGCCGAGGGCTATATCGAAGGGTTTGATGTTGAACCAAAGGGCCCTGCCCGCGAGATGACCGTGCAACTCAAGTACGGTCCGCGTCGAGAGAAGACGATCTCCGGGCTCCGGCGTGTTTCAAAGCCTGGACGTCGGGTCTATATGAAAGCCGGTGAGCTTCCTCGCTCGCACGGCGGACTCGGTGTAGTCGTGATTTCGACTTCCCAGGGCATGCTGCCCGACCGTGAAGCCCGCCGTCGGCGGCTTGGCGGCGAGATCGTGTGTGAGGTCTGGTGACATGAGTCGTGTAGGCAAAGCACCGATCACCCTGCCGTCGGGTGTCAGCGTCGACATCGACGGACAGAAGGTGAAGGTCAAAGGGCCAAAGGGTGAACTCCTGCGGGAATTCCACGAGCGTGTTTCGATCACTGAGGACGACGGTGTCCTCACCGTGAGTCGCTCGGACGACGAGCGTCAATCGCGAGCGCTGCACGGATTGAGTCGTGCGCTACTTGCCAACATGGTGATCGGCGTCTCGGAAGGCTACAAGAAGGAACTGTCGATCGTAGGCGTCGGATACCGTGCGGCTCTGAACGGCAATTCGATCGACCTTCAACTCGGTTTCAGTCATCCCGTGAGCGTTGACGCACCCGCCGGAATCACATTCGAGGTTCCTGAGCAGACGAAGATCATCATTTCCGGAATCGACAAGGAGTCTGTCGGACAGATCGCTTCGGAGATCCGGGCAATCCGGCCACCCGAGCCCTACAAGGGTAAGGGTATCCGCTATGTCGATGAGTATGTGCGACGCAAGGCCGGAAAGGCAGGTGTTGCACGATGAGCACGTCGAGGGAAGCGCAAAGGAAGATCCGTCACCGGCGCGTTCGCAAACGTGTCAGCGGGACAGCTTCAAGACCGCGGCTCGCCGTGTTCCGGAGCAACCGTTACATCTACGCACAGGTGATAGACGATGTCTCTGGAAGCACGATTGCTTCGGCATCATCGTTGGAGAAGGACCTTCGCGGTGAGCGGTTGAATGCCGCTACCGCCACGAAGGTAGGCAAGTTGGTCGCCGAGCGTGCTCGCAGCGCCGGTATCGGCCAGGTGGTGTTCGACCGCGGGGGTTATCCGTTCCATGGACGGGTAAAAGCTCTCGCCGATGCCGCCCGCGAATCCGGGTTGGAGTTTTAGGAGAGACGATGGCGAGACAACAGCGCCAACAGCGCCAACAGCAAGA
Source organism: Acidimicrobiia bacterium (assembly GCA_048550235.1). Classification (GTDB taxonomy): domain Bacteria; phylum Actinomycetota; class Acidimicrobiia; order Spongiisociales; family JAHEDJ01; genus JAHEDJ01. Next base: position 4,179 of record JBLYYS010000198.1, read on the forward strand.
AACCGATGGGCCGCAACTAGACGAGCGGGTCATCCAGATCAATCGTGTCGCCAAGGTCGTCAAGGGTGGTAGGCGATTCTCGTTCACCGCGCTCGTCGTCGTCGGAGACGGCAAGGGCAAGGTTGGAGTCGGTTACGGCAAAGCCAAGGAAGTGCCCGCTGCTATTCAGAAGGGCATGGAGATAGCCCGCCGCGACATGGTCGCGATTCCGATGGCAGGCACCACAACCATTCACAATGTGATCGGTAACCACAGCGCCTCTCGGGTGTTGATCAAGCCAGCAGCTCCCGGTACCGGCGTTATCGCCGGTGGAGCGGTCCGTCAGATTCTCGAAGCTGCCGGGGTCCGTGATGCGCTCGCCAAGTCGCTTGGGTCGCCGACCCACCTCAACGTGGCCAAGGCAACAATGGATGCTCTGCTCAAACAGCACCGTCCAGACGAGATTGCCAAAATGCGCGGAAAGAGTGCCGAGGAAGTGACGCCACCTGCTTTGCTGGCCGCCTATCGGTCCACTGAGATGATCCGCGCCCAGGCGGGGGAGTAGCGACGAGATGGCTGCGAAGAAACTCACAGTGACGCTCCGCCGCAGTTTGATCGGAGAGAAGCCGAAGACCCGGGCAACAGTTCGCGGGCTCGGGCTCCGTCGCATGAACCAGACTGTGCAGCACGAAGACACAGACGCAATCAGAGGCATGCTTCACAAAGTGAAGCACCTGGTTGAGGTCGAGGAAAACTAGGTACTGAGTACTGAGTACTGGGTACAAGGACGAAGTACCGAGGACGTGAAATGACAGAGAAGAAGACGAAGCTCCAGCTTCATCATTTGAAACCGGCTGCCGGTTCCAAGAAGAGGAAAGTGCGGGTCGGGCGTGGTGAAGCCGGACGCCGTGGCAAGACTGCCGGACGAGGCACCAAGGGTCTGAAGGCTCGTGGTCAGGTGCGGCCCGGATTTGAGGGTGGCAGTATGCCGCTTCAGCGGCGCCTGCCTCACTTGAAGGGTTTCAAGAACCCGAACAAGGAATACTTTGCAGTCGTGAATGTCGAACGCCTGGGCGAGTTCCGGGCCGGATCGACCGTTACCCCGGATGCCTTGCGCGCTGCCGGCCTCGTCAAGAAGCGTGGCCGTGTCAAGGTCCTCGCTGACGGGACGCTCGAGAAGAAACTGACCGTGCAGGCGCATGCGTTCAGCAAGGACGCAGTAGCCAAGATCGAAGCAGCAGGCGGAACAGCAGAAGTCATCACCGAGTGATGACTTCTGCAGCTGTCAGCAGTCAGCAATCAGCCTTCAGTAACCTGGAGGCTCGCTTGACCGTTGGGAGCGAAGCCGTGCCAATGAAGCTGATAGCTGATAGCTGAGGACTGAAGACTTAATATGCTCGCCGTTTATCGCCACATGTTCACGATCGCCGACCTGCGCGGGAAGATCCTCTTCACGCTCATGATTATCGGCATCTACCGGCTCGGTACGAATATCCCCGTGCCGGGTACCGACCTCGACGCGGTCCAGGCGATCGCGGAAGGGGCCGAAGTTGGCGGTATATTCGGCTTGCTCAACCTGTTTTCCGGCGGTGCGTTGGAGCGGTTCTCGGTGTTCGCATTGGGGATCATGCCGTACATCACGGCGAGCATCATCATGCAGCTGCTCACCGTCGTAATCCCACGCCTGCAGGCGTTGCAGGAGGAGGGCGATCGCGGCCGCAAAGTCATCACCCAATGGACGCGATATCTGACCGTTGTCCTTTCTTTGCTCCAGTCGACCGCATTGACCGCTCTGTTCGCCAGTGCCGGCGGTGCCGCGCAACTGGGTCTGAGTCAGCCATTGATCACCGACTCGAGCGCCGGCAAGGCGGCGTTGATCGTTCTCACAATGACTGCGGGGACAGCATTCATCATGTGGCTCGGTGAGTTGATCACCCAGCGGGGTGTCGGTAACGGGATGTCGCTGATCATTTTCGCCAGCATCATCAGCCAGTTGCCGGCCAGTTTCTCGTTGATCTACCAGCAGACGGTCGGCGCTTCCCAACCTCTGTTGTTCGTTCTGATGATCTTCATCTTCGTTGCGATGGTCGTGGCCATTCTCTATGTGGAGCAGGGCCAGCGGCGGATCCCCATTCAGTTCGCCAAGCGAGTCCGTGGTCGCCGGGTGCTGGGCGGTCAAGCCACATACATCCCGCTCAAGGTGAACACCGCAGGTGTGATTCCCGTCATCTTTGCGACGAGCGTGCTCTTCTTCCCCGCATTGATCGTGACGATGATTCCCAACTCGACGAACTCGGTTCTCGAAGGGATCCGGAACTGGGTGAACGAGTACCTCGGATCCACGGGAAGCTCGACGTGGACGTATGTCATCATCTTGTTCTCGCTGATCGTATTCTTCACGTACTTCTACACAGCGATTCAGTTCGATCCGGTCCGTCAGGCCGAGACCATTCAGCGGCAAGGTGGCTTCATTCCGGGTATCCGTCCTGGCAAGGCGACCGTTCGTCACCTCGAATACATTCTCAATCGCATCACGCTGCCGGGGTCACTCTTCTTGGCGACAATCTCGGTACTTCCGGCCATCGCTTCTGTGATCTGGGGATTCCAGATCGGGTTCTCCGGCGTTTCGATCCTGATCGTGGTCGGTGTGGCTTTGGAGACGATGAAACAGATCGAGAGCCAGTTGACGATGCGGAACTACGAAGGGTTCTTGACCTGAGCGGAGCTCAGGCAAGAACTAGCCGTTAGCCTTTGGTCGTTAGCCATTGGCATAGGGAGTCGGACGTGCGATTGCTCTTCTTAGGGCCCCCGGGGGCCGGTAAAGGGACCCAGGCGAAGCGGGTAGCTGCGAATCTGGAGATTCCGCATATCGCCACTGGCGACATGCTCCGTCAGGCTGTCTCCGAGGGGACCGATCTCGGTCTGAAGGCCAGAGCGATCATGGAGCGTGGTGACCTCGTACCCGATGACCTGGTGATCGCAATGCTTCTGGAGCGGATAGGCAGACCAGATGCGAGGCATGGGTTCATACTCGATGGCTTTCCTCGCACGATCGCCCAGGCAGAGGCACTCGAGGATCGCTTCGGCGGGTCCGGACTCGACGCTGCGGTCGTGATAGTGGTTGATCCTGAGGAGATAGTCCGGAGGATCTCTGGCCGCAGGGTATGCGCCAACGGACACGTGTTCCACGTTGATGATGCCCCATCGGCGAACGGAGATCTGTGTGACCAGTGCGGGGAGCCGGTCTACCAACGAGAGGACGATCGTGCCGAGACCGTGCGGAACCGGTTGGACGTCTATCGAGAACTCACGGAGCCCCTGATCAGTTTCTACGAGTCCCGCGATATCGCATTTCATAGCGTGGACGGCGTTGGCGGCGTCGATGGAATAACCGAGTCAATCATGTCGGCTCTCAGTCCATGATCACGATAAAGAAGCCGGAAGAGTTCCAGAAGATGGCGGTCGCAGGAGCTGCAGTTGCCGTCGTCCTGAGATCGGTCAAAGAAGCAGCGTCTCCGGGTGTAACGATGAAAGATCTGGACGCGATCGCGGCTGAAATCATCAGAAGCCGCGACTGCATCCCTTCCTTTCTGGGCTACCACGGGTTCCCCGCCCACATCTGCACTTCGCCGAACGCAACGATTGTCCATGGAATCCCAGGCGACTACCGGCTGAGAGAGGGCGACATCTTGTCGGTAGACGCCGGAGCCATCTACGAGGGATTTCACGGCGACGCGGCGATCACATTCGCGATCGGCCAGGTCGATCCGAAGGTCCAACGACTTCTAGATACAACTGAAGCTGGTCTCTGGGCAGGCATTCAGGAAGTGAAGCCGGGGGCGAGATTGGGCGACATCGGCAGCGCGGTTCAGGCTGAGGCCGACAGGCTCGGATACGGCGTGGTACGCGAATACGTTGGCCATGGAATCGGACGACAGATGCATGAAGAGCCCCAGGTGCCGAATTTCGGGAAGAAAGGCACCGGGATGAAGCTGCGCACGGGCATGGCGATCTGCATTGAGCCGATGTTCAATATGGGCGGTCCGGAGACGCGGGTAGAGCCCGATGGGTGGACGGTTGTAACGGCCGATGGGACCCTGTCGGCGCACTTCGAGCATACGATTGGACTGACCGAAGATGGTCCGGTTGTGTTTACCGCAGGCGATTTGTCCTCCGCTTGAGTTCGCTACTATGATTCCCGCCTGGCCTTCGGGCCGGTTTGAGCGTGTTCGACTACATGTAGCCGGGCTGTTCTAGTTCCCAAACATTCCCCTCCTCCGCTAGGTGTGTGCGGACCGAGGTTCCGGGAACGCCGATGGTTTCCATCTGAAAAGTGTCTGGAGACACCATGAAGGTTCGTCCTTCGACAAAGAAAATGTGTGAAAAGTGCCGGATTATCCGGCGGCGCGGACGCGTCTGGGTCATTTGCCCTAACCCGCGCCATAAGCAGCGACAGGGGTAATTGATGGCTCGTATCGCAGGTGTCGATCTTCCTCGGGACAAACGTCTTGAGATTGGCTTGGCTTATATCTTCGGAATCGGGCGCCCCACCGCGCTGAGCATATGTGAAGAACTCCGTATCGAGCCGGGCACGAAGGTGCGCGACCTGACGGACGATGAGGTGCTGCGGATTCGCAGGCACCTGGATCAGAATCTGCGTGTCGAGGGTGACCTTCGGCGCGAAGTACAACAGAACATCCGGCGAAAAGTAGAGATCGGCTCATACCAGGGCATTCGTCACCGGCGCGGTTTGCCGGTGCGTGGGCAGCGTACCCACACCAATGCCCGTACCCGCAAGGGTCCGAGGGTTGCCATCGCCGGCAAGAAACAAGTCGGCAAGTAGAAGGTCGCGGAGGTCCCCTTGGCGGAACAGAGGCGAGTACGCCGCCGTGAGCGCAAAAACATCCCACACGGGGTGGCGCACATCAAGGCCAGTTTCAACAACACAATCATTTCGATCACCGACCAGACCGGTAACTCCATCGTGTGGACGTCCGGCGGTTCGGTCGGGTTCAAGGGTTCGAGGAAGTCGACCCCCTACGCCGCGCAGGTTGCAGCCGAGGAAGCTGCCCGTCGCGCCGGTGAGCACGGGGTTCGCAAGCTCGACGTGATCGTCAGCGGTACCGGCTCCGGCCGTGACACCGCCGTGCGCACCCTCCAGAACATGGGCATAGAAGTCACAGGGATCCGCGACGTAACGCCGATTCCGCACAACGGTTGCCGACCCAAGAAACGTCGGGGGAGCTGAACATGGCTCGTTACACAGGTCCACGTCACAAGGCATGCCGCAGGGCACGTACACCGCTTTGCCAGTCGAAGCGCTGTCCGGTCGACAAGCGCCCATATCCTCCCGGCGAGCACGGCCGTGCCCGGGTTAGGGAGAGCGACTACCTGATTCAGCTGCGTGAGAAGCAGAAGCTTCGCACGATGTACGGCATCCTGGAACGTCAGTTCCGCCGCTACTACGAGCAGGCTGCTCGTCAGAAGGGCATCACCGGTGACAATCTGCTGCAAATGCTCGAAAGCCGTCTCGACAATGTCGTGTACCGCTCCGGCCTTGCCGCCACCCGGCCGCAGGCCCGGCAGTTGGTCAACCACGGCCATTTCGAGGTGAATGGCAGGAAGGTTGATATCCCGTCCTACCGGGTCCGCAAAGACGACGTTGTCGCATTGCGGGAAGGCAGCAAGGATCTCATCATCGTCCAACACGCCGTCGATACCGGCGACCGCACTCCTACCGAGTGGCTAGAGGTCGACACGGCGGCCAAGCGGGTGGTTGTGCATGATCTACCAAATCGTGCGCAGATCGACACCCCGATTCAGGAACAGCTCATCGTTGAGCTCTACTCCAAGTAAGCAAGGGGAACCGTCGTGTTGATCGTTCAACGTCCACAAATCGAGGAGCAAGCTGTCTCCGACCTCCGTTCGCGGTTCGTAGTCGAACCGCTGGAGCCCGGATTCGGTTACACGCTGGGCAACACCCTGCGTCGCACCCTGCTGTCCCGTATCCCCGGCGCCGCCGTCACGACTCTGCAGATCGAAGGTGTTCAGCATGAGTTCTCAACGGTGGAAGGTGTAGTCGAGGATGTCGTCGACATCATTCTCAATATCAAGCAGGTAGTCGTCCGCATGGAGGACCACGAGCCGCAGACCGTCTATCTCTCGGCCAAGGGTCCGGGCAAGGTGACCGCCGGCCAGCTCAAGGTGCCTGCCGGAGTCGAGATCGTCAACCCGGATCTGCACCTGGCGACGCTTTCGTCAGGTGGCCGTCTCGAGGTTGAGATGAGCGTCGAGCGTGGTGTCGGGTACCGGAGTGCGATGCGCACGCCCGGCAGTGACGCCATCGGCGTAATGCCGGTCGATTCGATCTTCTCGCCGGTCCGCAAGGTCTCGTACAACGTCGAGTCGACTCAGGTCGGACAGATGACGAACTTCGACCGTTTGGTCCTCGATGTCGAGACCGACGGCTCGCTCTCGCCGAGTGAGGCTATCTCGTCGGCCGGAAAGACCCTCGGTGAGCTGCTGGGCCTGTTCGCCGACATCGGTGAGGGAATCGGTCTCGAGCTCGGAGAGATTGCGGTTGCTGAATCAGCGTCACCGGATCTCGATCTTCCCATCGAAGCTCTCGATCTGTCGGAGCGTCCCCGCAACTGCCTGCGCCGTGCCCAGGTCAAAACTGTCGGTGAGATCGTGACGAAGACCGAGGACGATCTCCTCAACATCACGAACTTCGGCCAGAAGAGCCTCGAAGAAGTGATCGCCAAGCTCGACGAATTGGGTCTGAGCCTCGCTTCCGGAGGAGGCGAAGCGTAATGCCACGTCCTACGAAGGGTGCTCGCCTCGGGTCCGGCCCGGCTCACCAGAAGCACATGCTGGCCGGCTTGGCCGCATCGCTGATCTGGGAGGAGAAGCTTGTCACCACCGTGGCCAAGGCCAAGGCGGTTCGTCCGCTGGCCGAGAAGCTCATCACCAAAGGCAAACGTGGTGACCTTCACGCTCGCCGGCAGGTGCTGAAGCTGATCAGCGATACCGAGATTGTCACCAAGCTATTCGATGAGGTCGGACCTCGCTATGAGGAGCGCAACGGCGGTTACACCCGCATCGTTCGCACCGGTCCCCGCCGCGGCGACAACGCCGAGATGGCGGTGATCGAGCTCGTCTAGACGAGCTCGATAGCCATTGGCCTTTAGCCTTTGGCCTTTAGCCTTTGGCCTTTAGCCTTTGGCGGTTAGCAGTATGGAAGCGGGCCCTCGGGGCCCGCT
>JBLYYS010000199.1:0-3592 GCA_048550235.1 Acidimicrobiia bacterium
CAAGCGCAGCATCAGGGGAGCGTAGCGGGCCGGCTACTCGTGAATACGGCACGATGGCGAACAAACACTGCGGTCGGGATTACGAGTAGTGCCGCTCCGATTGCATTGAGGACCGGGAAGCCGGCGACGGCCAGAATCACGCCGGAGGAGAGGCTGGCAGCTGCCCCGGACAGCCAGACGGTTGCGTCGACTGCTCCCTGTAGGCGAAGCCGCTCGCCAATGGCGAGACCTTCGGTGAGGATGGCGCTACCTCCGATAAAGGCCCAGTTCCAACCGAGTCCCAGCAGAAATAGGGCCGCGATGAGTACGCCGGTGGCTTCAGGCGGTGCGGCGCCGGCCATTGCCACAGATATCAGCACGATCACCATGCCGGCCGCCGCAACCTGGGCTCTGCCAAAACGATCGCCCAGCATGCCTGTGATTGGTGAGAGAGCAAACATGCCGAGGGTGTGGGCAGAGATGACAATTCCGACGATCTCGAGACCTGCACCGCCATCTCTCAGGAAGATCGGAGTCATGGCCATGATCAGAACCATCACGAAATGACTGGTGATCATCGAGGCGACGGCCACTCGCACTCGCGGGCGTCGGAGGAGAGTCGAGATCGGAAGGGAGGATTCAAGTTTCTCTCCCTCGGTGGGCACGGCCATCTGGAGTGGGTCCGGACGTAGGAAGATGAGGTAGAAGACAGCGGCCCCACCGAAGGCGATGGCAGCGACCAGATACGGACCGCTAAATGGCACGAGACCCGCACCCTCTGCCGTGTCGGCAGATACCCGCAGCATATTGGGTCCGGCCACCGATCCGATCGTACTGGCCCACACGATCCACCCAATGGCTGCGGTGCGTCTGCTGGATTGGTGAAGGTCGGCAGCCGCGTACCGGGTGAGATGACTGGCACTATTGCCGAACCCGAGAGCGAACATGGCCGCGATCAGCAGAGCGAAAGAGGCAGAGCTCACAGCCAGTACGCCGACCACGGCGGCGGAGGCGGCAATCAGGTAGGCGCCGATCAGTACAGGGCGTCGACCGGAGCGGGCGGTTATCGAAACCAGGATGGTCGAACCTAGAGCAGTCCCAATGGTGGAAGCGGCAGCCGGGATGCCGGCCAAGCTGGAAGAGCCAGTGATGTCCTGAGCCGCCAACCCGGCCACCGTGATTGCCGCAATGAAGCCGGTGCTGGTCAATCCCACTCCGCCGAACAGCACACCGGTGAGCTTTGTGCGCACGCGCGCTTGCATCGATCGGTCGGGCATCGGGCGAGTCTAGAGGGAGAAAGTCACTTCCCCGTCAGGGCCGAGTGCGACGCTCCCTCGAGCGCTTCCATCACTGTTGGCAGGGCGGCCTCAGCCCAGATCTGGTGGCCGCGCCGGTTTGGATGGAAGCGGTCTGGAGAGAAGATGTTTTTCTCGGTCCGAAAAGCCGGAGTGGTCAGTTCCCACATCGGAAGGTGCAGGATTCGCTCATCGTGGCTGGCAGCGAAGGAGTGAGCATTGTCGGTGGCCCGGGCTCGGGAAGTTGCAATGGCGCTGAGCGGGAACGGCAAGCGCGGTGCTGTCCCGATGTCCCCGGCGCCGGCCAGAATCACCATTGAGGACATCTGGAGCAGTCGGGTACAGATCTCTCGCAGGATGTTCCGCATCTGGAACTGGGTCATTCCCCGGAGCGCATCGTTGGCGCCCGCCGACACCAGGGCCAGATCGAACGTGCGCGAAGCCCGGGGAAGTTGATTGGAGAGCACCTCGCCGACTCGGGCGCCGCCGGAAGCGAAGCTTTCAATCCGGATGCGATACCGCTGCGTCAGCTCCGGCAGCATCTGTCTGATCCAGACTTCATCGGCCGACTCGAGGCCTGGGCCCGTGATAGTGCTGTCGCCAAAGAGGGCTATCGATCTTTCCGGCAGTCGAGGGTCTCCGAAGGTGCCGGAAGGATCGAGGTCGGGAAAGGAAGGGAAGTCATGATGAGCTGCCCACTGTTGTTCCATCCAAAGGACGAGCAGAAGTCCTGCGCCTGCGGCGCGAATACTGTGGGCAATTCGTTGTTCGGCCATCAGCTATCCGCAATCCCGGACACAACGTACCATGTTCGATGCGGAGGTTTGCTGATGGAACTGGGACTCAATCTGGGATATGCGGGCGTTGATGCCACCGAATTGGTGGTGGAAGCCGAGAGTCTCGGTTTCGAGTCTGTCTGGGCTGCAGAGGCCTGGGGCTTTGATGCGGTGACTGTGTTGTCGTGGATCGGTGCCAGAACCAGTCGGATCCAACTCGGATCGGCAGTGCTCCAGATGCCGGCCAGGTCACCGGCGATGACCGCGATGACCGCGTACACCCTCGATGAGTTGTCTGGTGGACGGCTGCGTCTGGGGCTAGGCCTCTCCGGTCCACAGGTGGTCGAAGGGTGGCATGGAGTGCCGTACGGCAAGCCGCTGGGCAAGACGCGCGAATACGTCTCGATCGTTCGCCGCATCCTCGAGAGGAAACGACGACTCAGCCACAACGGCGTTCACTACCAGATTCCCTATCGTGGGCCGGGCGCTACCGGTTTGGGCAAGGAATTGATGCTCATCGGCCGTCCTACTCGTCCCGATCTGCCGATATATCTGGCCTCGATCGGGCCCAAGAACGTTGCTCTGACTGCCGAGATAGCCGACGGATGGCTGCCTGTGTTCTTTTCGCCCGACCACGCCGAGGAGGTCTTCTGGCCTCACCTCCGTGAGGGCCTCGACCAGGCCGGCGGCGACAAGGTATTCGACATCGCTCCAACGGTATCGGCCGTCATCACCGACGACCTCGACTACGGTCGGGCGCTGATCAAGCCGTATCTGGCGTTGTACGTCGGAGGCATGGGCGCCAAAGGCCGCAACTTCTACAACGACCTTGCGGGGAGATACGGCTTCGAGGCCGAAGCGGCTGTGATCCAGGACCTCTATCTCGCCGGACGGAAGCAAGAGGCCATAGCGGCGGTGCCGGATGCCCTGGTCGATTTGACCAGCCTGGTTGGGACGCCTGCGATGGTGCGAGATCGACTCGAGGCATGGAAAGAGGCCGGGGTGACGTCGCTGTTGGTGGGGATGACTGATTTATCGACCCTCCGGACACTTGCCGAGTTGGTTCTCTAACGCCAGTTGGCCCTCCCGGAGGAGGGCCAACTGCCACCGGAGGAGAGCCGGCTACTTCTCGAGCACTATGAAGCTGAACGTCTTCGAGTGGCCCTCGGAGTCTTCGACGATGATGTTGAAGGGCTCACCAGGTGTCGCTCCCTCGAAGAACACCTTGAAGTGCCAGTTGCCTTCGGCGTCGGCGAGCGTGCTGCCGCTGCCGTAGGGGGATTCCGCCCACACGGTGGTGCCGGGGGTGGCGGTACCGTAGAACTTCTCATAGGGCGGGTTCTCGCTGCACGATCCGTACATCTGGCTGGCGCTGAAATCCACGGGAGCCGGCTGGTAGGTGAACTCAAAGGTTCGCCGATCGCCTGCGGATGTCTCTACGACTATTCCGATCGTCTGTCCTACCGACAAACCCTCGAAGTGGACCTTGAGGTAGAACTGGCCGTTACCTTCTGCCACTGCCTCCGACGAGCCGAACTCGGA
>JBLYYS010000200.1:0-6520 GCA_048550235.1 Acidimicrobiia bacterium
GATCAAGAAACAGAAACTCGGTTCGGAAGAGGCCAACCCCGTCCGCAGCATTCTCGACTGCCCTATTGATGTCATCGGGATTTCCGATGTTGGCCGCGATTCGTATCCCGCGCCCGGAGAACTCGATCCGTTTCCCTCCGTAGGTGGCGGCCACTCGAGCCCGTGCCTCAGCCAGCTCGGCCCTTTCCGCGAAATCCGCAAGCACCTCTGGGATGGGGTCAAACTCAACGTCTCCTACCTCTCCGTCGAGAGCGACGGCGGAGGCCGCCTCTGCGTACCCAACTGCTCCTGCGGCGCCGACGACGGCTGGGATACCGAGAGTCCTGGCGATCACGGCAACGTGACTAGTCGGCCCACCTTGTTCGGTGATGAATCCGAGCACCAGTTCAGGGTCTAGTTGCGAGGTATCCGCGGCAGTCAGCGTCGATGCAACCACCACCACCGGTTCGCGGATTTCACCCAGACCGGCGCTGCTGGTGCCGGCGAGACGGTGGCGAATCCGGTCGGCGATCTCCAGGACATCCGCCGACCGGGCCGCGAGGTACTCATCTTCCATCGCAGCGAGAACACCCGAGATCGAGGCGGCGGCCTCGTCAATGGCGGCGCCCAATGTCGAACCGGCGGCCAATGAGTCTAAAACGGCGGCGGCCAGCATAGGATCCTCTGCCATGAGCGCCTGGGCCCCAAGGATCTCCGATGCCTCCGTGCGCCCGGCGGCCGCGGCCTTCTCCTTCAGGGTCGTCAGGTCGCTGAGCACCGCCGCGGCGGCTCCCGCATAGGCGCCAGCGGGGTCGTCAAAGTCGGGAACCACCGGAACCGTCGTGCTCACCAGGTAGACCGGGCCGATCGCGATCCCAACTGAGGCCCCGGTGGCTGTCATCGTGCTCATCGTTTTCTCCCCTGACGATTACCTGGTTCCAATCCGGCTTGCAGGAGTCGGTAGATCCGGGCTCCTGCAACCATCGTGATACTGGTGGTAACCGAGAGCCCGGCTACCGCCAACGCAATTGTGAGTGCATTCACTTCGAATCCGACCGCGATCGCCCCGAAGAGGTTGAACATCAGGAAGAGCCCGGCGATCGCCATCAAGCCGATCCGCTTGCCCTCACCAAGTCGTACGCTGGTGCCGAGGGCGCGAAGGCCGGTCTCCGCGCTGTTGTCGGCGATGATGAACCCATAAAACGCATAGAACACAACAACCAGAATCGAAGGGATCCCTAACAAGTAACGAAGGCCCAGCAGCACTCCGGCCCAGAACCAAAACGAAGCTACGAACTGCGGACCGAACCGCCTCCACTCGCGAAAAGGCCGGCGTATATCCACAGCCTGGCCGTCGGCGGCACTGAGCGCATAGCTATACCAGGGGTAGGCAACAATGCTTCCCAGTGTCAACCCAACCAAGTCGAGGAAGATCGAGACCAGCAAATCGTCTCTTTCGAGGGCACTCTGTGCCGGGAAACGGAATGCCAGGTAGGACCCCAATGTGATGGCCGCTGCGAGACTGAGCGCCGGGATGTTCTTCACATAGCCGCGTACCCCGCTCATGAAAATGCTGCCGAAGCTGGCTCCGAAGGTTGCGTTCTGGGAAGTCACTGAGTCTCCGGTTCGGAACGATGGTCACTCGCTGATCGAGGCGGCTGGCCCGAGGGTACCGCTCCATCCCCAATGGATGCCTCGGAATCCGGAGAAATGGACGCTTCGTCATCTTCGAGCAAACGGTCCGGGTCCAGCTCCACATTGATCCGCGCAGCTTCGTGGTCGCTCTCTCCCGGCGGAGCCATGGACGTTTGCGGTGAACGAACCGCCGCCCTCGCCCAGCCGAGCGCGTTGGCAAGGGCGCCGGCGCCGCCCGCTCCCCCAGCCAAAAACCCGGCCAGAAGCGCATCTCCTGCCCCAACGGTATTGCTGACGCGGTCAACGCTCACTTCTCCATGAAGCACCGCGGTATCGTCGACAAGGACCGCCCCGTCAGGGCCAAGACTGACCAATACCTGACCGACGCCGGCTCTCTTGACTTCCTGGGCCGCCGCCACCACCTCACCGAGGGTCGCGAGCGGCTGATCGACGAGTTCGCTCAGTTCATGCCGGTTCGGTTTGAGCAGACCCGGGCCACCCGCCACCGCAGCCCGCAACGCTCGTCCACTGGTGTCTACTGCGAGTTTCGCTCCCTTGCCAGCCAATCCACGGCCGAGCCGCGCGTACAAGTCATCTGGCATTCCGGGGGCGAGGCTACCGCTGGCAGCTACCCACCCGTCAGAGGAACTGGCGGCGACAACGGCTTCGACAAGTGCATCGACTTCGCTGGGTGAGAGAGTGGGGCCGGCTTCGTTCAGCTTCGTCGTGGCTCCATGGGGCTCTACAACAGATACGTTCGATCGGATGCCACCGGCGATCGGAACCGGTATGAAGTCGACCCCGGCGGCCGTGAGCAGGCGACACAGCTCCTCGCCGTTGGCCCCCCCGCTAGGGAACACGGCGCGGGTAGCGATACCGTTTGCCGCCAGCGCTCGAGATATGTTGACCCCTTTGCCTGCCGGTTCAATCCAATTCTGCTCCGCTCGGATTACCGCACCGCGCACGAGCTCACCGATGATCATCGTCCGGTCGAGACTCGGGTTGGGGGTGAGGGTGATGATCACTCGGCTATGCCCCCCAGAACTCCTCGATCATGGCTCGCTCCGCCTCACCAGACCAGATATTGCCTTCTTCCATGAGCGCGCCAATCTTCGGATACTGCTCAGCCAGCTCCTCCAATCCCAGGAGAGGCAGACCGGACAGCTGCGGGAACAGAACGATCTTGCCGGCGAATGTACCGTCGAGCATGGCCTGAACCCCATCGCGTGCCGCTTCAATGCCGCCGACGGCAGCCAACGAGCGGCGTGGCGAAAGGGTCCCTTTGACCGCCTTGTCCAAGACGAGAGCCTGGTCCGAGATAGCCGATCCAGAGGTACCGGTGAACTGAGCATTGTGCAGATACACATTGGTGATGTTGAGCGGCGCCATCGTTCCATTGGCGACACCCGCGAAGAGCACCAGCATTCCTTTCGGCCCCAGCAGGCGGGCGGCGTCACCCATAACCGGACCGACCGGCACCGAGACGATTACATCGTCGGCTCCAGCGCCATTGGTGACCTCGGCAACGAGGTCCTCAATACTGCGGTCGCTGGTGGCGGCGTTGAAGACGATGAGCTCTTTCCCAAGCTTCTCGGCCAGAGGCACCAAGCGATCAGCAACAACCGCCAGCCGCTGATCATCGAGATCAGAGGCGATCAACGTGTCCGGTCCTGCATCGAGCTCCAATGCCCGCTGAATGTGCATCTGGCCCATGGGCCCACCTGCACCTATGTAGACGGCAGTTCCTCCCGGCTGAAGATCGGCCCGGTTGCGGACCTCGCCATAGGAGGCGGCGATATCGGGGCCCTGGTTTCCCAGGTAGGCGGTGTAGTGGTAGTGAATCCGACCAACGTCGATATCGGGAAGGCCGTCGAGAGGGCTGTTGCCGACGAGGTTCAGAGTCCCGCGGAACGCAATCTGCTTGGCAACTGACTCAACCTGTGCGGCCGATGATGGATCCAGCATCACAATGTCATCGAAGCCTGCACCATCCGTTAGTTCTTCGGTGAGGTCGGCGTATTCAGCCAATCCCACGCCATTTCGAATCTGGATCTCGGCCCCGCTACGGTCGGCAAGCTCGGCAACGCCTGCCGGGACATCGGTGAGGATGATGCGAGCGGGAGCGTCGAGACCAGCGGAGAACTCGTAGGCAGTGTCGTCGTTTGAGCGACCGAGGATCCACATCGTTCCGCCTGCAAGAGGTTCCAATCGGCGACGCTGCGTGTAGGAAGCCTCCACACATGCCCACGGCTCGGACAGAGATGCCTCCGCATATCCAACCTCATCGGCGACCGGGATGACGTAGGCTCCGGCGTCGGCGTCGAGTACTTCCGGGCCGAGAAGGTGGTACTGGATGAGGCCCCCGGGGATCGTGTATCCGTACGCGGTGCTGCGGCCATCCACGTAGATGTCCGGTTGGATGGCGAGGCGTTGCCCCGGGTGGTACTTGCCACGTAGCTCATCGCCAACCTCGATGACGGTTACCGCCGTCTCATGTCCAAGCCGGGTGGGCTCAACAGCAAGATCGCGCCCATACAGCTTGGGGTGATCCCCACCCTGTTTGATCAGCTTGACGTCCGAAAAGCACAGGCCGACGCTGTCTACGCGAACCAGCAGTTGATCGGTCCCCGTGGGAGGGATCTCGATCGGCTCCGGATTGCCATCCCGGCCGATGCTCTCAACCCCAGCACCATAGGTATTCCAACCCCAATTCGGATCAGGAAGCGGAGCCCGACCTGATCGGTATTCCTCGTACCTGGTTCCGGCTTCATTTGCCATGATCGATCCCTTCACCGATTGGGCCTTGCGCCATGATCAGCCCGTAGGCCACCTCCGTACAACTGGCAATATGGCTGAGACGAGTTATGACAATCTGCGCAACAGCGTCACGTTGGCTCGAAACGGAGCGAAGGTGCGATGGGCGTGCCGCCGGCGATGGTCAAGAATCCGCCACGAGGCAATCCTCGAGGCGGTCGACGAGACGGCGGTCCCCAACGAACACGGGTGTCCGCTGATGAACGTGGGTCGGCACGAGGTCGAGGAGATTACGCGAGCCGTCGGAACCGCGCCCCCCCGCCTGATTCGCCAGATAGGCCAACGGAGCTGCCTCGTACAGCAGACGCAACTTGCCTTCCGGGCGATCCACCTCGCCCGGATAGCCAAAGACGCCGCCGTGCAGCAGGTTCCGGTGGAAGTCCGCTACCGCCGAACCGATGTAGCGTTGCGTCAGAGTGGGCGTATCGTCGCGGTGGAGCCAATCGACAAACCTCTCCATGCCTTTCTCCCATTGAGGGGCAGAAGCCAGGTTCAGTGAGTAATAGGCGGGCGTTTCGGGAAAACGCAGTTCGGACCACGTCAGTAAGAACTCTCCGACCTCAGGGTCGAGCGTGAAAGCGTGGACACCACGTCCGGCGCTGTAGACCAGCATCGTCGAGGTGCCGTACAGAACGTACCCGGCAGCAGTGAGGTCGCGGCCGGGCCGCAACCAGTCGGCGTCGGTGAGAGGGATCGAGGTGTCCTCACGCCGGTAGATCCCGAAGATGGTGCCAATACTGACGTTGGAGTCAATGTTCGAAGATCCGTCGAGCGGATCATGGACAACGACGTAGGGAGCGTCTGGGTCGATCAGAACCGGGTCGGGCCGTTCCTCGGAAACCATGGCGCACACCCGACCATGGCCGGAGAGCAATGACGTCATCACGTCATCGGCGTACACGTCCATGAGCTTCTGCTCTTCGCCCTGAACGTTGACCGCTCCGGCCTTCCCGAGCAGTTCGGTCAGGCCGGCCCGCCTGGTGCGGCTGGCGATTAGCTTGCCCGCCAATGCGATGTCGTCCAGCAGCCGTGAAAGGCTACCGGTGGCGCTGGCCGGCTGGCGGTCGGCGAGAAACCGTTCAATCGTGACAATGTGGTCGGCTGCCCTCCCATCAACTGGAGGTGGTCCCGGATCGGGGTCGAAATTGCTCATTCGGGCCTAGTCGCTTCAGCTTCGATGGTGGCATAGCTCTGGTCCGTGTTGACGACGACGCCGGAGCTATCGTCGATTGCCGGTGTCACGGGTTGTCTGACGAAGTCGGATTCCATGTCGATGCCTCCGATATATACAGTGCCCTTCGGTTGCAAGCATTGCCGTTGAAACCCCTGCGCACCACTACCAACTCGGCTTTGACGAGATGTGACAAAAGCGACATTCGACCGGGCCCAGAGAACTGGATGGCTGAAGCCGGAGCGGTCACTGGAGCGGGGTCGACGGCCGCCCCCGACCACGCGACCGTTCTGGAGCTCGTTCATGTCAAGGGAGGTGGTGATCCCGATGCCGACCTGACGGCAACCTCAACGATCGCTCATGAATCTGACACGGCCAGCGGCAACACGATCTCTACGGTCGCCCCGCCACCGGGCGTCTCGTGGATGCGCACCTCACCGCCGTGCGACAGAACGACTTCGCGAACGATGGCCAGACCCAGACCAGCTCCGCCGTGGCTTCGATCACGAGCGCGGTCGGGTCGGGCGAAACGGTCGAAGACTCGTTCCCGTTCGGCCTCAGGAATGCCGAGGCCGTGATCTACGACCAACACCTCGACCTCTTCGGCTTCTTGACGGACTATAAGCTCGATCGGAGACGGCTTAGGTGCATAGGCAACGGCGTTGCCGATGAGGTTCTCGATCGCTTGCCGCAGCCAAACTCGATCGCCATTCACCAACGTGCCGCCCGCTATCTGGGATCGAACGTCACGGCCGGTACTGATCCGGGAGTCCTCAGCTATGTCGGCGACCAGGGCACCGATGTCGAGGGTAGATCGGCTCACCCCGATCTCACGATCGAGACGGGCCAGAGCCAGCAGGTCCTCGATGAGGCGGCCGGCTCGACCGCTCGCTTCATGGATGCGGGCCATCGCCCGATCGA
>JBLYYS010000201.1:0-11944 GCA_048550235.1 Acidimicrobiia bacterium
GTCGTAGGCCTTGAAAATCTTCTCGTACTCGCTCATTGGACCCTTTCCGATCGCAATCCAGATTGTACGGCGCATTTGCATGCCTTCGGAACGCGTACACTTCGCTGCCTCATGCGCCACATTTCGATCGTCATTCCCGTCCACAACGAGGCTTCGTTTCTCGAAGCTGCCTGTGATCAATTGCTCCCGGGCCTGGCGTCCGTCGATGCTTCGGTTTCCGTTCTGCTGGTAGAAAACGGCTCCACCGACGAAACGCTGGCAATCGCTCGACGGCTGCAATACCCGTCACTGTCGGTCATTTCACTGGCCGACGCCGACTATGGAGCGGCTATGAGAGCCGGATTCACCGCGGCTGCAGACTCCGACTGGGTAGTCAACTTCGACATCGACTACTTCTCGGTTCCGTTCGTCGCCAACCTGTTGGATTCCGCCTCCGACGTGGTTATCGCCTCGAAACGGGCTCCGGGATCTGATGATCGACGATCCGTCTTGCGCCGAACCGGGACTCTTACGTTCAACATGCTCCTGCGTTTGCTGTTCGGATCCCACGTCTCCGACACACATGGGATCAAGGGGTTCCGCGGTCAGGTCATCCGGGAGTTGGTTCCAAGGGTCATCAGGGACCAGGACCTCTTTGATACTGAGTTGGTGCTTCGAGCCGAGAAGGCCGGCTTCACGATCACAGAGGTCCCGATCGTGGTCGAGGAACTCCGTGCCGCGCGCTCGTCATTCATCCGTAGGGTGCCGAGGACTGTCTCAGGATTGATTCAGCTGCGCCGTTCCTTGTCAATGGAGCGCCGGAACACGAGGTCTCGATAGCCGGCGTACTTGGGAAAGAGAACGAAGACGACGGCTGCAAACTTGGCGAGGTTGAGCTGCAGCACGCTCAACGGACCCCAGAGCACCTGGGCGCCCTCGACGATGGCAAGCGTCGCCGCCAGCGCCAAGGTGTTCACCATGTAGAAGGCCCCGGTTTCCCGCCCCGACCCCCAGGAGCCGTCAAGTTCGAACGTCCAACGCCGGTTCAAGATGTATGAGAAGGCAGTCGCGCCGATGTACGAGAGGCTGACCGCCACCGACGCCTCCCAACGCTCATCCGGAAGCATCAACAAGAGAATATTGAAGATGCCGAAGTCGACGATCGTGTTGAAACCTCCGACCAATCCCAACCGAATGAACTGTCTGAGCGACTCCTTTGTCATGAAAGTCTTGAGATACTGTTTCACGATCGTCGCAACCTGCGCCAGGCAAACGGCAACGTGACCGCCAGTCCTATCAGAGTCAACACAATCCCGATCCACTCCGCCGGGAGGCGACGGAAGGTCAAGTCCACTTGTTCCTGAGTTGGAACCACCACCATCAATGATGGCGTGGCTCTGAAAGGACCTTCCGCTCCCTCAGCGATCCAGTTGGGGAAGTATGAGACCTTCACCAGGTGCGGCAATCCTACGGCGGAGGTAGTAAACGAGATTGTGTCGTTGGTGATCTCCACATTGGAAACTGGTTGGTGCTCGCCGAGCGGCACCAATGGCAAATCGTCGAGTCGCTCGATTCGCGGCCAATCGGCCGGACCATCCGTGGTCACCCACCTATCAAGTAACTCGATGTCCTCGTACCAGTCAAAGGCGAGATCACCAAAAGGCTCCCTGCGCTCTTCTCCTGTGACGATGGCGCGAGGAACTCCAAGGAATCGAGAAAAGAGGCTGCTGCCACGACCGTCCTCGTACACGGCCGGTTGAAATGCCGCTACCTCGACGAGATCGTGTGCAGGCAGCTCAAAGACCCGGAAAGGATCACTCGCCGCCACCTCCTTGAAGATCTCCGGTTTCGATGCAGTCTCGGCCAGTGCATCCTCACTGAATGCCACGTAGTAGCGGACTCCATAGGTTTCCAGATGCTGAACGCCTCGATCGAAGTCGAAGGTGTGATACCGAAGCCCCGGGATCGGGTTGGACGGTTTCTTGCTCATCTCGGCCGCGTTCAGAAAATGGAACGGCGTTGTGAGCGAGGACTCGAAGAACAGTCCTTCCATCGATGGGTGTCCCTCGGACCAATATGGAAACAGCATCAACGACATCGACGTGCCGTAGCGATCCAGATACTCGGAGTCGACCTCCCACTGAATCCGGCCGTCCGGTAGACCGTCGATCGTCTCCATCAGCGATTGATACTCGGGCCAGGGTGCTTTGCCTTCGTACCCCGAGTAGTTCCACCGCGCCCATCCAGAGAGGAAGGCGATGCCGAGTCCCCCGGCGGAAGCGAAACCAACCGACCCGGCGAGAACCAGAACTATCACCGTG
The DNA here is from genome assembly GCA_048550235.1 of Acidimicrobiia bacterium. Classification (GTDB taxonomy): domain Bacteria; phylum Actinomycetota; class Acidimicrobiia; order Spongiisociales; family JAHEDJ01; genus JAHEDJ01. The sequence goes on from JBLYYS010000201.1 coordinate 2,301, forward strand.
CGCATCTCGAACGCGAAGACCATCGTTGTCAATGCCGCCACCGCCAAGGCGCCGGCGACGATCATGGCCGTTCCCGTATTGCCGGGCTTGCCGAGTGCTGCCACGCCTCCCATCAGCAACGCTACAACGACGAGACCGGTCACCGGTTTCCACACGGCAACCGATTTCGGAAGCCTCCTCGATGCCCCGACGGCCAGCATTCCCACTGCAATTCCGGCAAAGAACGACAACCCGAAGAACCAGTACGGCAGCAGCCTGCCGTTCCAGAGTTTCCATGGATCGTCGGCGAAGGCAACCGGTAACCAGTAGTAGATGAACGGCAGCAGGGTGAGCCCGACCACCGGGACGGCACGGGCGGTCTTGCGCACAGCCATGACCATCCCGACGATCGCCAGTGCGAAGATCGGCCAAATCTCAATCGGGAACAACTCGTCCCATGCACTAAGAGGGGACCAGGCCATATCGGCGGTCAGTCCGAACCGAGCCAGCAGGGGAAGTGCCCAGAAGCCCGCCACCGCGAACCCTGCCAACCATGTGAACACCACACGACCGGCTGCCCGCCGCCACACGAGCATGGTGAGGGTGGCAATCACGATCACAATCGTGGTGATGATGTGGCTGAGCGCGGTCAGACCGAGAACTAGTGCCGCCACGGGCAGGAGCGACGGATCGTCCCTCAATCCCCGGATGAGGAGTCCGAAATAGACCAGCGACAATGCGAATGACCACGAAAACGAGAACTCACCGGCGAGCGACGAGGCAATGTTGGCGCCATAGATCGTGAAGCTCTCGATGAAAACGAAACTCCCGCCGGCAGCGCCCGCTGTGGTCGCCACAGCTCTGCTCATGCCGATGGACCTGGCCAGGTAATAAGCAGCAGGCGGGGTTGCCAACAGCCCCATCACGGTGACCATTTTGAAGGCCACGCCATAGGGAATGAAGACGTCGAGTAGGACGATCACGAGCGAAGGAAGAGGGAAGTAGAAATAGAAGATCGGGAAGCCGGCAAACCAACTGTTGCTCCATCCCAGGATGTTGCCCGAAGGCAATAGCTCGTCACGTAGGAAGGCCGGTCCCAACACATGAGCGCCCATGTCACCCCCGGCCGGGGTGCTGGCGCTGAAGATGAGCTGAGGCTGCATCACGCCGAGGATCACCAGGCTGACAATCCCCACTCCAACCAGAGGAACCCAACCGGGAATGGGATCAGACTGACGGGCGGGGGCGTGACTCGTTTGAGTCATCTAGGAGACTTTCCAGTCCGCTCAGGTGGTGGGCTTGCGGGCGAGGTCCAGGACGTCGCGCAGATCGATCAACTCACCGTCACGGTCCCACCACTTCTCGTCACATTTGTGACATGAGAAGAAGTCAACTTCCGTACCATCCGGAAGCTTCTGATGAATCTCGATCACTTCGTCAACGGCACAGCGGGGACACTGCATGTCGGAGACGTCCTTCCTTCAACCCAACCGAAGAACAAGAATAGTCGCTGTCGCGAGAAAACTCACCCCTCCTCGAGCAGTTTCCCCACGTAGCGGCTCTTCCGCCGTCCATCTTCCGTCCAGTATGCGTACCAATAGGGGCCATGTGGACAACGTGTGCAGTTTCGCTTGCCGCATTTGACGGCCTGTTGACGCAACTTGACGTCGGCACGGGCATCGACGGAGAGGACTCCGGTACGTTCCAGATGTGCGGTCGCGAGAATCAACAGTCTTCTGAGTTCGTGCTCATCGAGGTCCCGAACCGCGTCGATGAGATCCCGATCTAGAGCCACGACTGCTCAGGCGACCTCGAGCGGAGCGAAAAGGCGGGCGGCGGTCCGACGATCGGTGAGCGTCCAGCCGAGTGGAGGGGTCATCCGGTCGGAGTGCTGACCGCACATCATGTAGCCGGCACCAGGGGGCATTCCCTCCTGGATGTCATCCAGCCAGATAGCCCGCTCGCCGTAGTCGTAGGACATTATCGACGCCGCAGGGGTTCCACATCGAGCACACGATCCAATCATGGCCGACAAGTTAGGCGGCCGAAGGTCAAGTACCAAGGATTTCGTCTTACCCACACGATCGCGCGTAAGACGATTTTGTTATTCAAGCTCTCAGCGGTCAGCCTTCAGCGGTCAGCTTGGGGACGAGGCAATGGGCAATGGGCAATGGGCAATGGGCAATGGGCAATGGGCAATGGGCAATGGGCAATGAGCAATGAGCAATGAGCAATGAGCAATGAGCAATGAGCAATGAGCAATGAGCAATGAGCAATGAGCAATGGGCAATGGGCAATGGGCAATGGGCAATGGGCAATGAAGATGCTCAAGCCTCAAAGCTCAAAGCTCACGGCTCTGGCAGTGGTACCGGGGCCAGGTAGGCGACGGCTGAGTCGCGAATCATGCTTGCGCCGATCGTGATCGGGGCCGTCGCCTGGATGAAGAAGCCTGAAGCGTCCACCGCGGGCAGCCTGATACTCCGCGAAGATCCGGCTGCCACTGCAACCTTCTCCGAGCGATCGGTGCCGTTCTCATTGAGAGCCGCCCAGGTGACCGTGACCTGAGAAGCGGACGTGTTGAGTATCCACAGCTCGTTGCGCGCCTCCGGGACAGAGCCGAGACCGGGAACCAGCCAGGTTGAAGCAAGGGTATAGGCTCCGCCGGTGGCGGCCCGCCCAACCTCGCTTTCACCAACGATGACGGCTCCAACGAGGCCATCGGCCCGCACCTCGAAGCCGGACGGCTCATCGAACAAGTCTCCCAGCGGGATCCTTGCATGACGACCGGGTTCCAACACCCCGCTCGCCACGTCGACTTCAGAGGTACGAACGCCGTACCGGTCTATCGCGTAGCCGACTTCGAGAGCTGTTGGATTGGAGAGCACGAGAAAAGGCTCGAGACCTCCGGCAGTTACAAGCGGGAACTCCCAACGATCAGCTCTCTCCACGCCTGTCCACAGTGCCTGATCCTCTGTTCCGATCTGCAGAAACGCAGGTATGACTACGCCCTTCTCGACTTCGATCGTCGCCGCCAGTGAACCTCGCAGCGGCAGGAGCGACGAGATGTCGATGGTCCGCCAACTGCGGGCATTGACGCTCAATGCATCGAGGCTCTCCTCCGGTTCGAATCCGCCCTCGCTTGTCATGACGACATTGACCCGCGCATCTTCCGGGAACGGATTGAAGAGCTGTAACTCGAGGAGATCACCGGCTTGCGTAGACCCCCCCGGCAGTACCCATATCTTCGGGATCGAGGCGGCACAGCCAGACCCCACAAGCATCGTTTCGCCAAACGCCACCACGCCGACAGAGGCATCAGATGTGAACTCGACTACCGAAGGCATTTGACCCTCAAATGGCATCGAACCGAGTCCAAAGGTCACTCCGGCGAGACCCTCGAGACTCAGTTGTCGAGTCTCGCGAATCTCGCCAGCCGAAGGGAATGTGAGTTTCGCAGCGGTCGAGTCGGCAGCCAGAACGGCGAGATGGGCTTCCAGCGAACCCTCGGTGGACGCCCACGGACAAAAGGCGAACGCCTGAATCGAGGGCGCCACAATCGTGTCTGGAGTTGTCGTTGCCACGGGCTCAGGAGAATCGGGCTCCGGCATGAAGAATGCGGCGACCATCAGCCCCCCGACAATCAGCAGCAAGAGAACTCGTTTCATCTTCGCTCCTTCCGTCCGGGAAGAGCCAGGATGATCAGCAGGACCAGCAACCCGCCGGCTACCCATGCGTATATGGCCTTCGCACTATCTGGCTGGTATTCCGCTCGGCCGTCGGTCGCGGACACAGTGACGGCCCAGTCGGCAGCAGCGGGTTCTGGTTGCCAACCCGAATCTACATTGACGGCGATCCGAACCCTCCCGCTCATCGGCGTTCCAGTGAAACCGTCTCCGTCGGCGGTCCATGGTTCACCACCGACTTCGGTCGCCAGCGGGCTCAGAACCAGATTCTCATAGACGCCGTAGAAGTCGACCAGAGGCAGCGGCTTCACGTCGAGTTTTGACGAGAGGGCCTCCTCGAGGGGCGACGGACCGACGAAGACCACCCAGCGAATCCCGAACGGCGCCAGCTGTTCCCCAGGCCTGAGCGATTGTCCTTGCGCTAGGTCGGCGAGCGCGGCTCCCAGAGCCAGATCGCCCGCCAATGCCGGGTGCAGACGGCTTTCGAGTGCGGTTGGTTCGGGTGCCTGGAACACTCGGTAGGAGATATCTCCGACCGATCTGACATCACCGGGTAGTTCTTCCGGGACACCAATTACCAGCACTCTGTCGGGACCGTGGTCTGCCTGTCGTGCCGTCGTGAATTCCAAAGGCTGATGGAACTCATCCTGACCCAGCCCAAGTGCCCCATCGCTGAGCACAAAGACGAGAGTCCCTGCGAGTGCCACGCCACCTACTAGACCCGGTGCCGCCAGAACCCGCCGCCACACCTGATGGGAGGCGAGACGCCGCCCTGCGTCGACCGCTGCTCCCGCCACCAGCGCTAGTCCGATCGCGGCCACGATCAGACCGGCGACTGAGGGCTCAAACCCGCCACCGACGTCGGCGGTTCTGGCTGCGACTGCGCCGATTCCTACCAACAGACCGCCAACTCCGGCAACGGTCGCCGCGGTCCTCTCCCCCACCAGCAACGGAATGAGCAGCGAGATCCCAAACGCTATGACGGTCCAAAGCGGAGGATTCCAGTAATGCGAGCGACCAGACTCGAGCAGGAAATCGAAGTCGATGAACACGAGCCACGGGGCCAGAGCAGGCATTGCCAGCATCGTGGCGCCTGCCGCTCGCAGGGGAGTGGTCCATCGACGCTCGTCGCCGAAGGCCCACCAGAGGATGGCGAAAAGAAGCGGCACCGGCAACGCAAGAGGAGCGAAGGCCGCCAGGATGAAGATCGGAAGCGAATCCCGTGCCAACCTCCTGATGCGCTTCATCGAACCGTCCGGCCAAGGGAGCAGGGAATTCGCCAGAGCGAACGGCAGCGCTGCCAGCGCTGGAATCCCCGGCCAGAAGCCCGCCTCAGTCAGAGCCAGAGTCGCGGGCCCTGCAACGGCAACGAGCCCCGAGATCAAGCGACCGCCGGTGCCGATCCCAAAAAGGCGCATCAACCTGGAAGTACCCACGAACGTCAGCGCCGCACCGCCGACGGTCAACACCATCTCCGTCAGAGCCGGCCTCCCGAGCAAGATCAGCTGAGCGAACGCGGACAAACCCACGGAAGGGTGGAGCGGGCGGGGGTTGCCAAGCTCGGCCGGATTCCATCCCCCGGCGTAGGCCATCAAGGTATCCAGCGCCGATTCAGGGAGATGCAAGGAGTAACCCGTGGCCGGCAACCGACCGAACACGATCGCTCGCGCGGCGATCAGCACCAACGCAACTCCGACGATGCCCACGATGAAACCCGGCTGCTGCCAGATCTGGCGTCCACGCTGCATCATGTCTGCCATGGGAGCGGTTCGTCCTTCGGCACCCTCTCCGCGCACAGCATCGGTGACGTCATCGCCGAGCAGCTTCAGCAAGGAAGAGCCTCGCACCTGATAGCGGAACAACTCCGCATCTCCCTGCTGACGAGACCTAACGACAACACGACGGGCGCTGAGCGTGGACGGCAACTTGATGAGATTCCACCACCAGGAACGGAGCACCTCAACGATCGACAACCGCGGCCCAATGGCAAGGCGAACCACCGCATCGAGCACGTCCACAATGGCACCAACCGGGATCAACCAGACAAGGGTCAAGAGACTGTACGACTTCAGAGACGAACGAATCCGCCCGGCCCGAGCGTGCCATCTTGGAGCGGAGTCACGGCACGAAGGTGCATGCAGAACTTCAGAGGAGGGCACGACTACAACACGCCCGCCGGCGACCCGAGCTCGTTGGGAAAAATCTATCCCTGCCTCAAACGGCGGTAGGAGTCGGTCGGGACCTCCAAGGCCGCGCAACAGATCTCGACGAACGAGAACCGAAGCCCCAGGGGTGAAGGCGACATCGCGGACTACGTCGTATTGCTCCTGGTCGACTTCACCCTCATCCAGGCCTGTGTATGGAATCCCAAAGACGTCGGTCGCCCCGCCTACCGATTCCAGTGTTTCTGGATGATCCATGTCGAGCAACTTCGATCCGGCCATCGACGCATCCACTCGAATCGATTCGGTGACGAGGGCCCCCAGGGCGTCCGGACGAGGCCTTGCATCATCATGCAGCAACCACACATGCGATACCTCCCGGTCGAGATCATCCAGGAGGCTGCGGAGATTGGGGTACCAATCAATACCTCGCCCCTCGGCCGCCGACCGAGCAGCCGGCGCATCGCCGACCACAATGACTCGCGACGGCTCATAGACTTGCGCAGACACGGCATCGAGAACTGCGCCGAGGTGGTCGCCGCTGTCGGCGGATACCGCCGCGACAACATTCGCTTGTACGGTGGAAGCGTCCGGCATGGGTGGACGCGTAGGAAGGGACATCGGTCCATTCTGGATCGGTCGGCCGATTGTCGCAATGTCGGCACAGCGGAAGGGGAACAGATGAGGCTGACAATGCTCTCCGGAGGGGTCGGCGGGGCGCGCCTTGCCAGAGGTCTGGCCGCGCTCGACGGCGTCGATCTAACGGTGATCGTCAACGTGGGAGATGATGACGAACTCTATGGATTGTCCGTGTCACCCGACCTCGATACCGTCACCTACACGCTGGCCGGCATCGAGGGTATACCCGGATGGGGCCTGGCAGACGACTCACACATCGTCATGAATCACCTCGAGGACTTCGGGGTCGATACCCGGTTCAAGATCGGCGATGGTGATCTCGCCACGAACCTCTACCGCACGATTCGTCTTCGGGATGGCGCCAGTCTGAGCCAGGTCACCGCGGAGATTGCGGCCGTCCTGGATTTGCCGGCGAGAGTCCTGCCGGCCACAGACCAGTCGCTCCGAACTGAGGTACTTACCGCGTCGGCAGAGTGGCGGTCATTCCAGGATTACTTCGTGATCGGCCGCCACGAGGAAGAAGTCGTCGATCTCCGCTTTGCCAATGCCGCGGATGCTGAACCGGCCCCCGGCGTGATCGAGGCGATCGAGCAGGCGGATGCAGTAGTGATTGGTCCATCGAACCCTCCCCTTTCCATCTGGCCAATCTTGGCGGTTCCGCAGATCACGGATCGAGTTTCAGCAGCCTCGCGAGTCCTTGCCGTCAGTCCGCTCTTCGGCGGGAGAGCGTTGAAGGGCCCTGCCCACCTAGTCCTGGCTTCGCTCGGATTCCCTCCCGGGAACGAAGGAGTGATCGCCGCATACGACGGTCTGCTCAGCGACCTGATCATCGACCAGTCCGATGCGGCCGAGCGGGGAAGACTCACCTCTCACGGTGTGAGTGTCCATGTTAGAAACACCCGATTTCCGGTAGCCAACGTTGCGCAGGAATTCGGTCGATGGCTCATTGATCTCCTATGACCCTGCAGATTGTGCCGATCAATGTGATCGGCGACGTGAACCCAGGAACCACGCTCGACGCGGTCATCCTGGCGGCGATTGCAGGCTCAGGAGAGAGCCTCGAAGGTGGAGACGTTCTGGTGGTAACGCACAAGATCGTCTCGAAGGCCGAAGGCGCGGTGCGAACTGGGGTCGACACTGATGCCGACTACCGACGAGTGGTTGAAGGTGAGGCAGCCAGAGTCATCCGGCGACGGGGCGATCTGGTTATCACCGAGACCCGCCACGGATTTGTGTGCGCAAACGCGGGTGTCGATCGATCCAACACCGCGGAAGGGACCGCAGTCCTGTTACCCGTGGATCCCGACAAGTCTGCCCACAAGCTTCGCATGCAACTGGAACGAGCAACCGGCGTGTCGATCGGTGTGATCATCAGCGACACATTTGGGCGAGCATGGCGTCGTGGCGTTGTCGACTTCGCTATCGGAATCTCCGGAGTCCCCGCAATCGTCGACCACCGGGGTACCCCGGACATGTTCGGTCGAGTCATGGAGGCGACTGAGGTTGGAATCGCGGACGAGATAGCCGCAGCTGCCGACCTCGTGATGGGCAAGGCAAGCGGCATACCGGTTGCGATTGTGAGAGGGCTGACTACCGATCAACCGCCCGGACGGGGATCAGATCTGGTGCGGAGGCCCGACGAGGACATGTTCCGATAGCGCCGTCGGATGGGGAGCGTTAAGACGTCCGGCTAATGCCGACCCTTGACCCAGTCGAGTGTTTGACTCAATCCCTCTTCGAGGTTCGTCCAGGCGCTCCAGCCGAGATGCCGTTCGGCCGCAGCGGGGTCCAGGACGGACCGTTCAACATCTCCCGGCCGCACATCGGCGAAACGAGGGCCCCTGCGGAACCCGCCGAGACCGGCTATCAGATCGAAGAGGTCCGCAACCGAGGTTTCCACCCCTGTACTGATGTTCAGATTCCTCCCGGCTGCCCTGGCCGCGGCTCGAAGGAAGGCGTCGGCGACGTCATCTACGTAGACGAAGTCCCGAGTCGCCGTGCCATCGCCGAAGATCGTCGGTTGCCTCCCCTCAGTCACCATCGCCGCAAACTCTGCCACCACTCCCCCTTCGCCGGAACTCCGCTGGCGCGGTCCGTAGACGTTGGACGGGGTGAGAGTCACGGTCTCGATTCCGTACCGGTCCGCATACATTCGGGCATAGTTCTCGGCCGCGAGTTTGGATACGCCGTAGGGAGATTCGGGACGCCGAGCATACGACTCGCGAATCGGTAGTTTCGCTCCACTTCCATACGTGGCGGCCGACCCGGCCAAGACCAGCCGGGAAGCTCCTGCTCGACGCGTCGCCTCGAGCACGTTGATCGCACCCAGCACATTGACCTCAGCATCTTGGAGAGGACCAAGCACCGAGTTTGCCACCGATACCTGGGCGGCCAAATGGAACACGACATCCGGCCGGAACCGCTCAGCGACCGACACCAGGGACTCATCCCGGATATCGACTGTGTGCAGCTGGACCCGTCCTCGTCGGCGGGCTTGCTGCAAGTTGTCGGCGTGACCGGTGCTCAGGTCATCAACGACTAGTACGTCCCAAGACTCATCAACGAGCAGATCAACCAGCGCCGATCCGATGAACCCTGCCCCACCAGTGACCAGCGCCCTGGCGGTCGGGAGGGTCACCGACCGATCCCGATATAGCGGAATCCGGCGGCCCGGGCCGCGTCAGGTTCCAGCATGTTGCGCCCATCGACGATCGCGTCACCTGACATCGTTGCGAGAAGGGCCGGCAAATCCAGATCAGAAAACTCCGGCCATTCCGTCGCGATCAGAATGACGGCTGCACCGGTCGCCGCTTCCAGCACCGAGGCAGTCTGTTCAACTTCGTCCACCGGGGTTCGGACGGCCGGATCGTATGCACGAACCGTTGCCCCAGCGTCGGTGAGCAATCTCGCCAGTTCGACAGCCGGTGAGCCGCGTAGATCAGCCGTACCCGCCTTGTATGCCAATCCGAGCAAGGCAACTGTGGTCCCATTGAGGCCACCGACAGCGTCGTCTACCTTGTCGACCACTCTCCGGTGCTGGGCATCATTTACCTCGATAACGCCCTCGAGCAGCGAGAACCGGTAGCCGGCCGACCTGGCTATAGCTGCGAGAGCTTTGGTGTCCTTGGGGAAGCAGGAACCGCCAAAACCAGGTCCGGGACGCATGAAATGATGTCCGATA
>JBLYYS010000202.1:0-10388 GCA_048550235.1 Acidimicrobiia bacterium
GGGCACGATCTTCTTGGGTGGAGGAGCCTTGGTAGTTGGGGCCTCCTCTGTCGCCGGCGACTTGGCGGCAGGCTTCTTGGCTGCCGCTGTCTTCTTGGCCGCAGGCTTCTTCGCTGCCGCAATCTTCTTGGCTGGGGGCTTCTTCGCTGCCGCTGTCTTCTTGGCTGCGGGCTTCTTCGCTGCCGCAGTCTTCTTGGCTGCGGGCTTCTTCGCTGCCGCAGTCTTCTTGGTCGCAGGCTTCTTCGCTGCCGCAGTCTTCTTGGTCGCAGGCTTCTTCGCTGCCGCAGTCTTCTTGGCCGCAGGCTTCTTCGCTGCAGCAGCCTTTTGGGTCGTGGTTTTCTTCGCCGCCGAAGTCTTGGCGGCAGCGGTCTTTTTCGCAGCCGGCTTCTTTGCAGCGGGTTTCTTGGTGGTCGTGGTCTTCTTCGTGGCCATGCATACTCTCGTGGGGGGCGAGATAGTGTACCGCGGAGTGGCCGAATGCCGTCAGTCGAGCGAAGTCGACTGCCACATCTCGGTTCGATCGAGCATACGATCGAAGAAACGGCGGATGTTGGCCGCCCGAGCTTCACCGACTCCTTCGACCCTCTCCAGGTCGCCGACGGTGGCGCCCATTAGACGCTGCAGGTCGCGAAAGTGTCGGACAAGGGCAGTTCTGACGCTGTCGGGAAGCCTTGGCACATGGGAGAGCAAACGGATGCCGCGCGAGCCAATCTGGCTGTCCGGTTGATCGAATCCGAGTGCCTCCGCAACCAACTCCGCACTAGTCAGATCGGCTGCAGGAATCGCCTCCAGCTCCCGCAGGGCCGCTCGTACACGGTTAGCGCGGTTCGGCCTCACATAATCGGCAAGCGTCAACTCCCGCAACTCGTCGATACCGTGCATCAAATCGGCGATCTGTAGAACGATCAAGCTTCCTTCATCGCCAAGACCGACGGCATCTTGCTTGATCTCGCGTCCGATCCTGCGAACGAGCTCGGATCGTTGTAGAACGGTCAGAACCATGCGGTAGGTGACGAGATCTGCCAGCTCGGAACGTGTGAGGATTGCCTCGGCATCCTCGAGACGGCGCCGGAAACGATCGAGCGTCTGCAGCGACTGGTTGACCCTGGCTGCCACCAGAGTTGGACTGAGTAGTTCGTGTTTGGATCCGTCCATGAAGAGAGTCGCCATCCGACGATCCTCACTCACACTCAGTACCGGCTTATCAGTCTGCTGCGCGGTTCGTTCGGCGGTCCGATGGCGGGCTCCCGTCTCATCTGTGCCGTGTTTCGGATCGGGGAGCAAGTGGACGTTCGCTCGCAGAATCTGATCGCCCGCATCGTTGACGACTATCGCTCCGTCCATCTTTGCCAGCTCAGCCAGCTTGGCGGGAGTGAAAGCGGAATCGCAGAGTTCGAATCCCCCGCTACATATCTCGGCCACGCCGGCGTCGAAACCGAGGATGACGAGCGCCCCATTCCTCTGCTGGATGATTCGCTCAACGGCATGCCGGAGAGGTGTCCCCGGTGCGAGGCGTTCGAGGACTTCGTGAAGGGTAACGGGAGCGGTCATCGGTATCAGAGGCTACTACGGATGAGCTATCTGCTATCAGCTATCAGCCTGGAGATAATCCGGCACGTCGGAGAGCGTCTACGAGCGAACCCACCTCAGTAGGTGACACAATCCGCTCAACCCCCAGCCGATTCGCTTCCTCTCTCCGCCGGGACTCATGAGGCACGGACCGAATCTCACCGGTGAGGCCGACTTCCCCCCAAGCGGCCAGTCGGCCGAGTGGTTTGTCGAGGAGCGAGGAGACGAGGGCCAGAGCCAACGGCAAGTCGATGGCCGGTTCGACCACTCTCAACCCTCCGACGAGCCCGGCATAGACCTCGCGATCGTCGAAGGAGACGCCTCCGTGCCTGGCCAGTACTGCGAGGAGTTGGTGGAGTCGTGCCGCTTCGATCCCTCTTGTGCTTCTTCGAGGCTGCATCAGCTTGGTTGGAGCCACCAGCGCCTGCACTTCGACCAAGACAGGCCGTCTGCCCTGAACGGCAGGTACCACGACCGATCCGGCTACGTTATGCCGCCAGTTGCTGAGGAACTCTTTGGAAGGATCTGCCACTTCAACCAGGCCCACGGTAGCCATCTCGAAAAGACCGACGACGTGAGTAGCTCCGAAACGATTCTTGAGGCTCCGAAGTGTCCTGAGGCCCTGATCGGACTCCCCCTCCAGATAGAGCACGACATCGACCATGTGTTCGAGATGCTTGGGCCCGGCGATGCCGCCGTCCTTCGTGACGTGTCCAACGAGGATCACCGCAATGTCCTGATCCTTGGCAAAACGTGTCAGTCGGGCGCCACTCTCTCGCACCTGGGCAACAGAACCCGGGCTGCTTCCGACCTCGGAGGCGCCGACGGTCTGAATCGAGTCCACGATGAGCAGATCCGGCCGCTGTTCGGCGGCTGTGGCGATGATTGCATCCACATCCTGCTCGGCAAGCAACGAAACTCCCTTTGTCATCACCCCAAGCCGTTGCGCACGCAACCCAACCTGATCTTCGGACTCCTCGGCCGAGGCGATGAGCACATCGCCGCTACCCGAAGCGAGGCTCCCAGCCGCTTGCAGCAGCAGCGTCGACTTACCCACCCCGGGCTCACCGCCGACCAGCACCACCGACCCCGGAACGAGTCCGCCGCCTAGTACTCGATCGATCTCACCGATACCCACCGCCGATCTGGGGACTTTGCGACTCCCCGCCTCAGACAGCGGCGTCGGAATCGGAACCCGACCACCGCGATGAGTTCGCTCCTCTTCAATCAAACCGGCATCAGACCGGCACTGAGGGCAGAAGCCCATCCATTTGCCAGATCGGTAGCCACATTCTCCACAACGAAATGTCATGCAGGCGATCCTATCGCCACCGGGTGACAGGAAACGCGGAGCCGATGGTTATCAGCATCGGGTATCGGAAACCCGGCCGCAAGCGACCCGTTAGGACCCTCAAACTCGATTTCGACGCGCCCGCACGACCACGATGAAGACGGCAATACCAATCAGGAGGAGTGCCACCGCAGCAACAATGTTGCCCGCTGTCCAAGATTCTGCTGTGCGTATCGACCAAACCACCATCAATGCATGGCACAATAACGCCGGAAGGAAGGACTCTGGTTGAGCGAACATAACTGCACCAACTGCGGCGCCCATTTTTCGGATGAGCAATTCTGCCCGCAATGCGGCCAATGGGTCGATCCACTGGCGGATAGCGAGTTCGAGCAATTCGATCTGGGCGATTCCCCTCCCGATGATTACGCACCGAGTGACGACCCCGGTGTGGCTTCGATTCCGTACACCTCGATCACTTGCCCGTCGTGCGGAGCGGCCAACCCCGAATCCAACCGCCACTGTGAAGAGTGCGGGGCTCGCCTTTCCCAGGGCCCGCTTCCCGTCGCTCCGCAACCATTGCTGCAGGTTTCTGCAGGTGTCCGGGCAGCAATCATGATTGCCGCCGTGCTGGCGGCCGTCCTTCTCATTGCGTGGATATTCGGCGCATTGACCGGCGACTCAACCGATGACACATCGGCCTCGGACTCATCTGTGACATCCACCACGTCGAACACCGTGGCGGCAACACAGCAACTCCCCCCGTTGCTGATCACCTGTTCATCCGAGTTCGTCAGCTTGCCCTGCGGAAACCTGACCGATGGCTCTGTCGACACCTACTGGAACGACCTGAGCCTCAAGGGCGAAGGTGCCGAGTTCACCATCACGTTCGGAACGCCGGTACAACTCGAGACAATCGTGATCATGAACGTCACCGAAGAAGAGAAGTTCAAGCGCAACTACCGAATCAAGGATCTCGAGATCATCGCCGACGACACCGCGACTCCATTCAATTTCACTTTGGACGACAAGTCGCAGCCACAGTCGGTCAGGCTCCAAACCCTCGCCACGACGGAACTAACGATCAGAGTGACCGGGGTATATCCGGGCGAGGCGTTCACCGATCCCGATACCGGTAATACCGAGATCCCGTTCGAGGAATTGGCTCTGGCAGAACTCGAGTTCTACGGGAAGCCTGGACGCTGAGATAACCAAAGCCACGTTCTACGGCATGGCCGCCTTGTCTAGCAACGAAACTGCAGCACCTAGTCCTTGATGTACGGCTGCCCATCGGCGGCGGGTGGGCGCGCCCTACCTACGACTCCGGCCACCACAATGATGGTGACGATGTACGGCGTCATCGAAAGGAACTCCGACGGAATGGGTGTGCCAAGGATGCCCAGCTTCTGCTGAAGCGCTCGCGCGAAGCCGAAAACCAATCCGGCTCCGAGGGCCCCGAGCGGCATCCACCGGCCAAAGATCATGGCTGCCAAGCCGATGAATCCAATCCCGGCCGTCAGGTTCTCCTCAAACCTCGAGACCTGAGCCAAAGAAAGGAATGCTCCGCCAAGCCCGGCGATAACACCACCTTGAATAACGTTGCGATATCGAACGCGGTACACGTCGATACCAACCGTGTCGGCAGCCTTGGGATGCTCCCCAACCGACCGGGACCGCAGACCCCATCGGGTGTAGAACAAACCAAAATGCAGCACGATCACCAGGATGAACGTCATGTAGATGAACAGGTTGTGATTGAAGAAGACCGCGCCGATCACGGGGATGTCGCCCAGCAACGGAATCTTGATGGTTGAGAAGCTACCGGGAGAGTTGAGCTCTGGTGCTTCAGACAACACCCGTCGAGCCAGGAACGATGTGAGTCCGAGCGCGAAGATGTTGATTACGACGCCGGCAATGATCTGATCGACCCGATAGCGGATCGTCAGGACGGCCAGCACGGCTCCGAGTAGTGCACCCGTGATCAATGCTCCAACGAGCCCTGCCCAAATCCCCCAGGCCGAGCCGACGATCGTGCCGACAAACGCGGCGGTGAGCAACTGGCCCTCGATGGCGATATTGATCACCGCCACTCGTTCACACATGAGTCCGCTGAGAGCACCGAGGGTGACGGGAACCGACAGGATCACCGACGAGCGCAGCATCCCGACCAAGCTGAACGAACCCTCGGCCGCGGCCCAGGTCAGGAATGCCAAAACGAAGAGACTAAGACCCAGGGCCAGCGCGAGGTTGGTTCGTTTCACATGGGAACGGCGCAATGCCAATCCGCCGAGGAACGCCAAAACTGCCGCCACGATGAATGACAACCACTGCGACGACACCTCCCAGACCAATCCCTGGAATCGCTCTCCAGGCAGAGACAGATTGAAAGTCGATCGACCGCCGGCTTCGACCCCCAGGCCGAACACCCAGAAAACGAAGGCTGCCAGCACCACCAGCAACACACCAACAACTGTTGCCCGGCGCTCCTCGGGGGTTGCCCGGATCTTGACCTCTGCCGACGGAGTAGTCGTTGCGCTGGTCATGCGCCCCATCCCGTCGAGATGGTCGTCTCGCCGCCTTCTTCGGGTGTCTTGATCCTGAACACCGCTCTGACGAGGGCAGGGGCGGCAATGAAGACGATAATCAAGGCCTGCAACACGAGCACCAGATCAATTGGGATCCCGGCAGCACCTTGCATTTCACGGCCACCTGCCCGCAACGCCCCGAACAAGAGCCCCGCCGCTAGGACACCCAACGGATGGGAACGACCCAGCAGGGCAAGCGCTATCGCGTCGAAACCCACCGTCCCTGCGAAGTTGGTGATGCCGCGATATGGTTCGAGACCGAGAATCTGATTGGCCCCGGCGATTCCACCCAGCCCTCCCGAGACTGCCATCACCGCGACATAGACCCACGCAACGTTCATGCCAGCGTATTTGCCACCGTGAGGGTTGGCGCCCACCGCCCGAAACTCAAACCCGATTGTTGACTTGTACATCAGCCACCACACGAACCAGACGGCGGCCAGAGCGATCAGGAACCCGATATTCAATCGGTAGTCGCCGAGGAGCGTAGGGTACTGCGCCGATTCGGCAGCGGGTTGAGAGATCGGGTCGTTGCGGCCTGTTTGCTGAAAGAGGGAGGACTTCAGCCAATAGTCGACGAGGAACAGAGCGATGAAGTTGAGCATGATGGTGGTGATGACCTCGTGTGCCCCCGTACGGGCCCGAAGGAGTCCTGCCGTCCCGCCCCATATAGCCCCCGCCACAATTGCGGCCCCAACTGCCAGGGGAATGTGAATGAACGAAGGAGCCGTGATTGTGAAACCCACCCACAGCGCCGCCATACCGCCAATGTGCATCTGGCCGTTGACGCCGATGTTGAACAGGCCAGCCTGAAAACCAACCGCCACCGCAAGGCCGGCGAAAATCAGTGGTGTGGCAGCAAACAGCGTCTCCGTGATCGCTCGGGTCGACCCGAACGCACCGACGAACAGCGCCTTGTAAGCATCCCCAATCGAAGTCATCGTCAGGCGAAACGCCTCCGCCGGATCATCTCCCCAGACGCCCAGAGTGTCGATATCGGTCACGGCGATGATGAAGGCACCGATGATCAAAGCGATGACCAAGGCAAGCGCTGGCACCAACAACGCGCGCCGAGCAGAGCTTCCGACACCAGTTATTCGTGCGTACCATCCCGACTCTTCCGGATTGGGATTCTCGTTCTGAGGAAGTTCCAGAGGATCAGTCATGATTCCTCCGCCTCCGCTTGGCTGCCCAGCATTGCCAGTCCGATCTCCGTTGTGCTAGCCGATGAGTCGAATTCCCCGGCGATTCGTCCTTCGTACATGACCAATATCCGGTCGGACAAACCCTTGATCTCATCGAGTTCGGAAGACACGATCAGCACCGCGGCATTGGCGTCGCGCTCCTCGATGATTCGTGAGTGGATGTATTCGATCGAGCCAACATCGATGCCGCGGGTCGGTTGGGAGGCGATCACAAGGTCGACATCCCGATCGAATTCCCGGGCAACGATGACCTTTTGCTGGTTGCCGCCAGAGAGCGTCGACACGGCCACACCGACGCTCGGTGTCCGAACGTCATATTCCTCCACCAGTCGCTTGGCGCGCTCCTCGGCGGCATCCCAGTTCATCCGGATGCCCTGTGACACCGGCGGCTCGTAGTAGGAGTCCAGCACGATGTTCTCCGTGACCGTGAATGACAACACCAACCCGCTCTTCTGGCGATCTTCCGGTACGTGGGCGACGTTGCGTTGGTGAATTGAGCGAGGTGAGCTGGTGGTGACGTCTTCGTCGCGGAGTCGCACGAGACCACCCAATGACGGACGCATCCCCGTCAAGGACTCAACGAGTTCAGTTTGTCCGTTCCCCTGGACACCGGCGATGCCCACGACTTCCCCACCACGGACCTGAAACGACACGCCGTTGACCGCCCGTTGGTTGCGGTCGTCGAGGACGACGAGGTTCTCCACCGACAGGACAACGTCGGTCGGATTCGGCTCATCCTTCCGAACAACCAGGTCAACAGGACGTCCAACCATCAACTCAGCAAGCTTCTCTTCGTCGACGTCCGAGGGGAGCACTTCGGCGACGGTCCTCCCCCGCCGCATGATCACGATCCGATCGGCCAACTCGAGCGCTTCGCCAAGCTTGTGGCTGATGAAAATGATCCCCTTGCCATCCGCTTTCAAGCCGTTGACGATCTCGAAGAAACCCTCGACCTCGGCCGGAGTGAGCACGGAAGTGGGTTCGTCGAAAACCACGAACTTGGCTTCACGCTCAAGGACCTTGATGATCTCGACCCGCTGCTGGATACCAACCGGAAGGTCCTCGATAATGGCGTCCGGGTCGACATCGAGGCTGTACCGACCCGAAAGTTCGCGCACTGTCTTGCGAGCCCTGGCCGTGTCCAACCATCCAAGCTGCTTGGTCGGTTCGTCGCCGAGAATGACGTTCTCAGCAACGCTGAAGACCGGCACGAGCATGAAGTGCTGATGAACCATACCGATCCCTGCAGCAATCGCGTCTCCCGGAGAACCGAACACCACCGGCTCACCATCGATGAGCACTTCACCTGAAGTCGGTCGATACAAACCGTAGAGGATGTTCATCAGGGTGGTCTTGCCGGCTCCGTTCTCACCCAACAACGCGACAATCTCGCCCTCGCCGACACTCAGGTTCACATCATCGTTGGCCAGCACTCCCGGGAACTGTTTAGTGATGCCCTTCAGCTCCAAATGCAAACTGTCTCTCCATCGAGGCGCAATCAATACCCTACAACGCGAACCGTGACGGCGCGCAACAAGAAGCGGAGCCCCTTTCGGGGCCCCGCTCTATTACTTCGGATTCAGAGATTCTAGTAACCGACAGGGGTGAAATCGGCCTTGACCACTCCATCCTTGATGTCTTGGAGGAGTTGCTCGACCTCGGCCCTCAGTTCATCTGAGACCCGTGTATCCCAGTCGTGGTAGTCGGACAGACCAACACCGTTGTTGCTCAGGTCGCCAACGAATGCGCCGCTGGTCCAATCGCCCTCGACCTGTTGCTGAACAGCCAGCGTGATGAACGGCGCGATGGCCTTCTCAACGGTCGTCAACCACAGCGGTTGATATTGCGTGTCCATCGCGAAGTATGCATCCGCATCAACGCCGATCAGCGCGGCATCGAGTCCCAAGGCGTTGATCGCATCGCCCGCAGGAAGGTTGATGGCACCACCAACGGGGATGATCATGTCGCAGCCCTCTTGGAACAGAGATTCAGCCGTTTGACGAGCCAGCCCCATGTCCGTGAAGCTGCCGGTGAACGTGCCGTCCTGCTGGTCGACATCCCAACCGAGAACGTTCACATTGGTGCCCTTCACGTCGTTGTAGTGCGCGGCACCACGGGTGAAGCCGTCCATGAAGATCGAAACTGTCGGGAAGTTGGCGCCACCGTAGGTGCACAAGACCCCGGACTGCGACACCCCGGCTGCCAGGTATCCGGCGGCGAAGGCTGCCTGGTCCGTCTGGTAGACCAGCTCACGCACATTCTCGAGGCCGAGCGGCGCGAAACTCGCGTCCGTCAGAACGTTGTCGATCATCGTCCAGATCACATCCGGGTTGGCCTGCGCATTTATGGCTGTCACTTCGCCGAGCGCGAAACCGACCGTCACGATGTGCTCACAACCTTGTTCGATGAACTGATCGATATTTGGTTGCCAGTCCGACGCATCAGTCGACTCGAGGTAGAACGAGTCCTCCGTGGCATAGCCGGCTGCAACCGCGTCCTGCACACCCTGCCAGGCACTGGCATTGAAGCTGCGGTCATCGACGCCTGCAAGGTCGGTGACCAGACAAGTCTTCACCGCCGCCATCGAGGTATCCGCCATCGTCGTGTCGGTGGTATCCGCCATCGTCGTGTCGGTGGTATCCGCCATCGTCGTGTCGGTGGTATCGGCCATCGTTGTGCCGGTCGTATCCGCCGCGGTCGTGTCGGTCGTCGAGTCACCGCAGGCGGCGGCGACGAGAGCAAAGACGAGCAGCAAAGCAAAGATTCTTATAAACTTGCCCAAGTTGATTCCTCCAGAATTGCTTTGGACGAGCCCGGGATGGGCTCAAGCTCAATCCTACTACCCAATCAACCCGCCGTAGCCGCCACGACCGGTTTCCGGCGCCGCAGTGCGGGCCGCTGATCCCCTCGAAGAGTCCGTCCAGCGCGACCCGCCACATCGACATCACATTGCGGAAACCTCCGACTCCACCGACAATGCCCTAGATGACGGAGGATCGCGCGCACATGCAGCAGAACAGTGTGGTGAATCTGCGGGCTGCGGCGCCTCCCGCAGCCTGGGGCGTGGCGGTCGACAACGACGCCATCGTCAGACTGGCCCACCAATGGCAAGACTCACCAATGCCGCCCTCCCAATGGGATTACGTCGGTCTGCCGGATTGGGAAGGCAGGATCTGGATCGACTTCTGTATCGCCGCGGTATCAGTGGTGGTCTGCCTTTGGGCACCTGAAGGGGCAGATCAGTGGGAAGTCGACTTCGAAGGAAAGACCCTCGACGACGCTCCCGCTCTCTTCTCACGCTTCGCCGAGCATTTGCGGCCGGGAGGGCACGGCCTCGACTTCGGTGTATTTCACAGTTGGTCGGATGCCGACGGGCTCGAGTTCTTCTCGGGACGAGGACACCTGCAATTGATCTCCGAGCGCGTCGCTCAACTTCGCCGAGTAGCCGAAGCGATGTCTTTGCGGTGGAACGGGGACGGCACCCGATTGGTCAGAGCAGCTGAAGGGGACGCCGGCCGGATCGTCGAACTGCTTGTAGGAACGATTCCCGGGTACCGGGACGAAACCTCGTCGCCCCTCGGACTCCTGCGGTTCAACAAACTCGCTCACCTGGCCGTCTCGATGATGGCAGCCCGCTCCCCCATTCCCATCCACGGACTCGAGAGATTCCCGGTGTACCCCGACTACATGCTGCCGGTGGTGCTTCGCCACTACGGAATCCTGCGGTACGCAGAAGCA
>JBLYYS010000203.1:0-2917 GCA_048550235.1 Acidimicrobiia bacterium
CTTCTCGAGCCGGGTCGGAGAAATCTCCCGGCGCCTCGGCGATCACGGCTGGACGGTCAGAGCAACCCGTGATGCCAGTAGTGCGGCTGTCCGCGACGGACGATTCGATGAGGCCACGGCCGCGCTCGACTCCTTCGACGACGACCAGCTCACCGACTTCTGGAAGGCGAGCTTCACGGCCGATCGTGCCTTCATCAACCTCTGGAAAGGCGACGATCCAGCGGCCGTCGACAAGGCACTTGACGCAATCGCCTTCTTCGACAACGTCGCCGACCCGCAGCTGAGGTCGGGCATGGACCAGTACCGGGCACACGTTCTGCAGTTTGCCGGTCGCTGGGAGGAGGCATTTGAGGCAGCCATGAGCATCGATTGGTCGACCACCGGTGCCGGATTGTACGAAGCGGCGCAGGCTGCAGCTTGGACGGGTCGTCTCGATTGGATCGAACAAGTGGAGTCCACCATCTCAAGAACGAGCTTCCGCGGTCGATTCGCCGACGGCACCTCGCTGTTGATCGCGGGCATTGCGGCCGGATTGCGTGGCGAGCGAGATGAGGCGGCGGCAAAACTCGATGAGGTGATCGAACTGTTCGAACCGATCGCGCTGGGTTACGACCTGGCAATGGTGCGAGCCGTCTATGCCAAAGTGGTCGGTCGGGATCACCCACGTGCGGCTCAGGCCGCCCAACATGCCCACGACTGGTTGGTAGAGACGGGCAGCCACGGTGTGATGAAGATGTGGTCGGCCGGCCTCCCATCCGCATCCGAGTCAGAAGCCACCGCCTGACCGAAGTCTCTCAGCAACAGCGCTGTTTCCGTGATGCCCTGCTGCCGAAAACACCCCTGGTTCTATTCGACGACGACACCCGTCCCATAGGCGAGGACTTCGGCAGCATTCTGCATCACCATCGAGGTAGCAAACCGTATACCGATCACCAACTCGACACCCCGGTCAATCTTTGATGTTGCGAGCTCCCAGGAATGCCAACACGTAGCCGGCGTAGGCAATCAGTCCGCCGACAACTGAGGCGAAGTCCTCGAGACCATCGAAGCGCAGATCGTCGAGGAGTTCGACCACTCCTGAGAAAGCCAGCGCGTAGCCGCCGAGCTTGGTGAGGGCACTCAACGGAGCGACTTTCCCGAGTGCCTTGGGCGCAAGCCGCGGCAGGATGACCAATGAGGCGGCCAGCACAAGGCCAACGTTTGAGACGAAATACTCGCCGACGATGATCTCGAAGATCACCCACGAGGCGAGTACCAGGCCCGCTCCCATCCAAACCAGCGCTACACCGGAGTCGTTGCCGGACCGCGACGCTCCCGCGTCGGGTTGCTCATTCGCCATTGTTCCTCCCTCATTGCGACCTCTGCCGAGCCTACCCCTCGGGGTCCGCAGCTGTGCGAGACAACCAGTGTCGTGCGCCCAACAACCGGTAGCTCCCTACAATCGCCCAATGCCGATATACATGGACATCCACCCGGGACTGGGCGACGCAACGGCCGACGATGTTGCGGATGCTCACCGCCGTGATCTCGAAGTCCAGAACGAGTTCGGAGTCCGCTTCCTCAGCTACTGGTTCTCAGATCCGGAAGGGAAGGCGTTCTGTCTGGTCGAATCACCAGACGTTGAATCTCTGGTCGAGTGCCATAAGCAAGCGCACGGTCTGATGCCGCACGAGGTGATCGAGGTAGAGACACCGACGCTGGCACAGTTCATGGGCACAACTGAGAAGTCGTCAACTGATCGGGCCCTGGTTGACGGTCAACCTGACTCGGCGCTACGGGCCATCATGTTCACGGACATTCAGGGGTCGACCGACGTCAGCACGCGGCACGGAGATGCCGTTGCTTTCGAACTCATTCAGCACCACAACCGAGTGGTTCGCGACGCTCTCGATCGATTTAGTGGCCACGAGGTCAAACACACTGGTGATGGGATTCTCGCCAGCTTCGTTTCCGTGTCACGTGCGGTTGAGGCTTCGATCGCCATCCAGCAAGCGTGCGAGGAGGCGCAGGAAACCGGGCCGGCGCTGGCCCTGAAGATCGGGATCAGTGCCGGTGAGCCGGTCGAGGACAGCGACGACCTGTTCGGCGCTTCCGTCAATCTGGCCGCCCGCATCTGTGCTCATGCCGCAGGCGGCCAGACATTGGTCTCGGGCCCGGTGAGGGATCTGGCCATCGGCAAGAACCACCAGTTCGTGTCTCGGGGCGCGATCGCGTTGAAGGGTTTCCCCGACCCGGTGCCGCTCTACGAGGTCAACTGGCAGTCGTAGGGTTCTGGGCAGTAGCGCGCTGTCTCGAACACCCAATACCGCCCGGAACCAGAAGACTCAACCGGTGAAAGTCGGATCCACCACGAACTCTCCGTCGATGAGCTCGCCGAAGAAGGTCACGTGTTCATCCGTCCAGGTGACCCCCTGATTGCTGCTGAGGGGAACACCGAGCACCTCTTCATAGTTGCTCACCGGCACGAACGCTCCTCCGCACTGCGGCGGGAAAGACTCCGCCAGCACCTCACAGAGACGGGCTCCGGATCCGTCGTCAAACAGGAAGCCCCGTACGGCAATGATGCCTTCGGCACCACCGCTGAGCGCTTCTGAAACCTCGAGTCCACCATCTGCCGGCATGCCCCCCGAGACTACGCCGTCGCCCGGCTCCACGTCCTCGAGAGGAATCGGCGGAGCGCTCATGTCGCCGGTGTCGTCGCAATCCGGTTCACCTTCCAGACAGGTGCCGGCAGCCGACGGAGCGGCCGGATCATCGTTGACGGGCAGCGAGGCGGTCGGCGTCTCCTCGATCGCACCATCGCCGCAAGCAGCACCGACTAGTGAAAGAACGGCGAGGACGCCGACTACGCGTATCAGAACGAACTTCATGGTCTTCCCTTCGATTCAAACTAGATACCCCTTCGACGCCGCCGACA
>JBLYYS010000204.1:0-5705 GCA_048550235.1 Acidimicrobiia bacterium
CGTGTCGGTAGGATGTCGCCAGACAAACCGATTGAGGAGTTCAGGTGTACGGCTACACAGGCAAGATCCTTCACGTCGATCTCTCAACGGGTTCTATCGAGATCGAAGAACCGCCGGAAGAGCTCTACCGCAGGTATATGGGTGGCAGTGCCCTCGCGCTTTACTACCTCTTCAAGAACACTCCGGCCGGTGCGGATCCATACGGACCGGAGAACACGCTCGTATGGATGCTGGCTGGTATCACCGGCGCACCTATCGCCGGGCAGTCGCGAGCGACCGTCGTCGCCAAGTCCCCTATCACGGGCGGGGCCGGCGACAGTCAAGCCGGAGGGTTTTGGCCGGCTGAGCTGAAGTTCGCCGGCTTCGACGGCATTGTTGTCAAAGGTTCGTCAGAGAAGCCCGTGTACCTGTGGATCAACAAGGGCGAGGTTGAGTTGCGTGATGCCGAGCATCTGTGGGGCAAGCAGACGCTGGAAGTCGAAGAGATCATCAAAGAGGAACTCGACGACAAGCGCGTGCACATCGCCCAGGTCGGCCCGGCCGGCGAGAAGCTGGTTCGTTTCGCGGCCATCATGAACATGGCAACACGCGCGCACGGCCGGACCGGTATGGGTGCGGTGATGGGTAGCAAGAAACTCAAGGCGATCGTCGTTCGCGGCGGTAAGAAGAAGCTGCCGATGGCCGATCCGGAAGCAGTTCGGGCGATCATGCAACCGTCCATTCCTGCCATTCGCGAAGACGAGGACATGTGGGACCTTGCCAAGAATGGAACGCTCGGCGTGCTCGAAGGCCAGAACGCCAGCGGTGGCCTCCCGACCCGGAACTACACCAGCGGATGGATGGGCTTCGACCGGGCCTACAGCATTGGTGGCGAGCACCTTTTCGACAACCATCTGCGCGGCGCTGATGAGGACAATCAGATGAAGCTCGGCCGGGAGACCTGCTACTCGTGTGCCGTTCGCTGCAAGCGAGTCGTTGAGGCGGAGTGGCAAGGTCGGGCGATCAACCCCGAGTCGGGTGGCCAGGAGTACGAGACGGCGTCTGTTTTCGGATCGTATTGTGATGTGGATGACACTCTTGCAGCCTCATATGCCAACCAGCTGTGTAACCAGCACGGAGTCGACACGATTGCTGCCGGCGCCACTATGGCGTTTGCGATCAACTGCTTCGAGGAAGGTCTGATCACCACTGAGGACACCGGTGGAATAGAGCTGAACTGGGGCAATGCCGAGGGAATGATCGCCATGCTCGAGAAGACGCTCAATCGGGAGGGGTTCGGCGACATCCTGGCAGAGGGATCGGAGCGAGCAGGTGCCCACATCGGTAATGGTGCCGAGGATCTGGTCGTGGCCGTCAAGGGCTCTGAGCTTCCCGCCCATATGCCGCAGGTCAAACCCTCACTTGCGGTGATCTATGCGGTGAATCCTTTCGGAGCCGACCACCAGTCCAGCGAACACGATCCGAACTACACACCAGAACTCGTCGCAGAATCACCGGAGAAGTACGGCAAGCGGGCCGCGGATCTAGGGCTGACGAATCCACAACCGGAGGATGTGCTCAACGACGCCAAGGTGGAATATGCATACGTCACTCAGTGTGCATACTCGGCCCTCGATACGGCCGACGTCTGCCAGTTCGTCTTCGGGCCCGGCTGGCAGCTGCTCGGAATGGATGAACTGGCTCAGGTCATCGAGGCCGTTTCCGGCGTGGAGACCTCTCCCAAGGACCTTCTCGAATATGGCGCCCGGCGTTTGAATCTATTGCGGGCTTTCAATGCCCGCGAGGGCATCACTCGCGAGAAGGACACGCTTCCCAAGCGTCTGTATGAGCCGCTGGTCGGTGGTCCCTCAGATGGCATGGCCGTGGATCGGGACGAACTCGAAGCAGCCCTCGCCACCTACTACCGGCTGGCCGGATGGGATCCCATTGATGGCAATCCGACCCGGTCAACGTTGGAGAATCTCGACATCGGATGGGTTGCCGACGAGTTGGGAGTCTGATGGCCGGGGCCAAACCAGCTACTCGTTTCTGAGGCGGCCCGTTGCCGACCGTTCGCATTCCAAGCGCGCTCCGTAAGTATGCGGACGACCAACGAACCGTCGAAGTCGAGGCCACCCGCGTCGGGGAGGCCCTGGCTCAGGCAGTCGTTCTTCATCCGTCGTTGCGAATCCGTTTCTTCGACGACGACGGAGGTCTTCATCATCATTTGCTCGTGATCGTCGATGACGAGGAACTCGATCGAGATCGATTGAATGAAACCAGCGTTGGATCATCTCAAGTGATCTCCTTGTTGATCGCCGTGTCCGGGGGAGCTGACGATGTTCGAATGCGCGGGTTTCGGAATCGGTCCACCGTCGAGGAAACCCGGAAAGCGGCACTCGAAGGTGTGGGGCAGCTCCCACCTGAGCCGGTCGGGATCCATGACTGTGTGGGTCGGGTCCTGGCGGAGGCCGTCGTCAGTACGGTCAATGTACCCGGGTTCCGGCGAGCGACTATGGACGGCTACGCGCTGCATGCGGCCGATAGCTACGGCGCCACCGCCTACAACTCGTTGCCGTTGAAGTTGGTCGGAGCTTCGATGCCGGGCACCGACCCGGGAGACGCCATTCCGTCCGGCAGCGCGGCTCGGATAATGACCGGTGCGCCGGTTCCCGATGGAGCGGATGCGGTGCTGCGGGCAGAAGACGCGCGCGAGACGGGCGGAGTTGTAGAAGTTCTGGCGCCGGTGGCCGAAGGGAAGAACATCGGCAGGGTCGGCGAAGACGTTGAGGTCGGTACGACCGTTCTCGAGGCCGGCAGGCGGCTCCTTCCTCCCGATGTCGGTCTGCTGTCTTCGATCGGGCACTCTCCAAGGGTCGTTCGTCGACCGGTGGTGCGTGTGATTGTGTCGGGAGACGAGCTTCTCCCGCCGGGCGACATCCCCTCGGGCAGTCAGATCGTCGACAGCAATTCGCCCATGCTGGCGGCACTCGTACGAAGGGACGGAGGTTTGCCGGAGGTCCGGCGACTACCGGACGATGAGTCGGCTATGTGCGCGGCACTGCAGGACTCGGAGGCCGACGTCATCGTCACCGCAGGTGCCGCCTCGGTCGGTTCTGAGGACCGGGTGCCGTTGCTGGTAGCCGAACTGGGCGAGCTTCTGATCCACGGTGTGACGATGCGCCCGTCCTCCCCGACCGGAGTCGGCCGAATCGGCGATACGCCGGTGCTGATTCTTCCCGGCAACCCGGTGTCATGTCTGGTGGCCTACGACTTCTTTGCCGGCCCGGTCATTCGCCGGCTCGGAGGCCTGACCGAGGAATGGCCCTACCGGCAGGTCCGGCTGCCGCTGCGGACGCGCCTCGTCTCACAAATCGGGCGAACCGACTACGCCCGCGTCGTCGTCGGGGACGGGATGGTGGAGCCTCTGGCAATATCCGGTGCGTCCGTTTTGTCTTCGGTCACGAGCGCCTCCGGCTTCGTGGTGGTCCCCGCCGGACTAGAGGGATTCGGCGAAGGCGCCGAGGTAGAGGTTCACCTCTATGAGGACCCGGCGCACTCGTGAGGCAGCGTCAGTTCCTCGACGTCGTCGACGAGGCGATCGCCCACGAGCGTTTCGATGAGGCGTGTGCCCATCTTGAGCCGCAGCACCAAAACGTGCCGCTCTCTAACGTTCACGATCGGGTGCTGGCCGCCGATGTGGTGGCGAAGGTTGATGTGCCTGGTTTCGACCGCAGCAACATGGACGGATTCGCGGTGCGGGCTGTCGACACATTTGGGGCGGAGGAACTCGAACCGCTGATGCTCGCCGTCACAGATATCGGCCTCGCGGCCGGACAGGCTCCTCCCGCCGGCTTCGAGTTGCAGGCCGGTTTCGCCATACCTATCGCCACCGGGGGAGTCATCCCGCGTGGGGCCGATGCAGTAGTGATGATCGAGCACACGGAACCCTGCCCGGACGGCATCAGCGTGAGCCGGGCGTCCGTGCCGGGCGGCAACATAAGCTTCGCCGGTTCGGATGTGGGCCGAGGCGAAGTGGTCATCAGGCGCGGCATCCGGCTGACGGCCAGGGAAACCGGTGTCATTGCCTCGGTGGGCGTCGACAATGTGGAGGTATTCCGGCGGCCCAGAGTGGCGGTCGTGTCGACCGGCGATGAGATCGTCCCCCCTGGTAATCCGCTGGCCGTCGGCCAGGTATACGACTCGAATCAGCGGATCCTCCTCGACTCGATCGCCGAACTCGGGTGCGAGCCAATAGCCTGTGGCGTTGTCGCCGATGATGAGAGCGCGCTGGAGGAGGTTCTGCTTCCTCTGATCCACGGACCCGACCGCGCCGACGTTGTGTTGATGTCTGGCGGGACCTCAAAGGGCGAGGGGGATCTGAACGCAGCGGTGACTGCGCGCCTTGCCAGCCGGGCTCCTGAATCTCCGGGGATAGTTGTACACGGCGTGGCGCTCAAGCCAGGGAAGCCGATCCTCCTCTCGGTGGTGGGGGAGGTTCCGGTCGTGGTTCTCCCGGGTTTCCCGACATCGGCGATCTTCACGTTTCATGAGTTCGTGGCCCCTCTTCTGGGGCGATTGTCCGGTGTCGGCTCCAGCACAGTCAAAGTTGTGAAGGCATCCGCTCCAATGCGGATCAACTCCGTGCCGGGGCGGACCGAGTATTCACTCGTGGATCTCGTGGATGGCCCGGACGGTTTGGCCGCCTACCCGCTCGGCGCGGGATCGGGCAGTGTCACCGCATTCGCCCGGGCCGATGGCTTCATACGGATTCCGGCTACGACTGAGATCGTCGAAGAGGGCAGCTTGCTCGAGGTGCGACTCATCGAAGCCGACATTGAACCTGCCGACCTGATCGCCATCGGCAGCCATTGTGTGGGGTTCGACCACGTGCTGGGCCTACTGGCCGGAGAAGGGTTCAGAGTGAAGTCGATCCCGGTCGGCTCAACGGCGGGAATAGCGGCCCTTGGTCGAGGCGAGGGAGACGTCGCAGGGGTCCATCTTCTCGATGAGGTCACCGGGACCTACAACGAGTCGTTCATGCCGGACGGCGTCCGACTGGTGCGCGGCTACCGGCGCCGGCAGGGGATTGCCTTCAGGCCGGGTGATGCCAGATTCGCGGTCCGAGACCGCGAGGACTTGAAGCGAGTGCTCCGGGAGTCGGGCGCCCGCATGGTCAATCGGAATCCGGGCAGTGGGACGCGGATTCTCATCGATGGACTTCTGGGAGGTCAACAACCTCCCGGATACCTTCATCAGGCGAAAACCCATCACGCAGTTGCTGCAGCCGTTGAGCAGGGAAGAGCGGACTGGGGAATGACTCTCGATACGGTCGCTTCGGCAGCCGGACTCGAGTTCTACTTCATCGCCGACGAGCAGTACGACATTGCGATTAGACAGGAATCGTGGGAGCGCCCGGCCGTTGCCGCATTGAGGCGATGGTTCGACGGTCCCGACCTCCCCGATCAGCTTCGGCCTCTCGGGTTCAGTCGCTAGTTGATTCTGAGCCGGTTAGGCCCCGAGCGCCGTCGACCGCTCATCTAGCTCGGCAATCACTCTCGACTGGAGTTCAGCGAAGAACTCCGGGGTGTTGAATTGCGGCACGGTTGAGTGTTCGATCGGCCGGTGCGCTTCCTCGGGCAACGTGTAGTCGTCGACCGAAAACCCCTGCCGGCGTTCGCTCATGTAGCCCCTCAGGAACGTCCTGTCGACCGTTGCCAGCAGGC
>JBLYYS010000205.1:0-5457 GCA_048550235.1 Acidimicrobiia bacterium
ACGCGCCTCGGCGCTGATGAGGGCTCGTCTTCGTACCGTTGGAAAGGTCCAGACTCCCGCCGGCCGGGTTGACCTGAAGATGACGGTCGGCGTCCACTCCGGTTTGATCGATGCGTTCCTCGTGGGCACGAGTCACCGTGAGCTGATTCTGGCCGGGCCGGGCTCGACCACCACCGTCGAGGTGGAGGAAGGTGCCGAAGCAGGCGAGATCCTTCTCAGTTCCGCCACGGCTGCACACCTGCCTGCCGGATTACTCGGTGATCGGAAAGGTCCCGGAGTCCTGCTGGCCAAGACTCCACCCGCTCCGGACTTCAATCCGGTGCACATTCACTGCCTCGAGGAGTGCCGCGTGTTCATCCCGACGGCTCTGCGTCCGGCGATCGAATCTCCGACCGATGGGGAGCATCGTCGAATCACCGTTGGGTTCATCAAGTTCACCGGCCTCGACGATCTTCTCGAGTCGATCACCCCCGAGGATCTGGCAGCACGCCTCCACGATCTCGTCGAAACGACGCAGGAGGCCGTCGACGAGTACGGCGTTTCGTTCCTATCAACCGACATCGATGCCAACGGCGGCAAGATCATCGTCACCGGAGGAGTTCCGACCTCCAGTGGCGCCGACGAGGAAGGGGTGTTGCTGGCCCTCCGGCGAATAGCCGATCGGTTCAGCGGTATCGACCTCAAGATCGGCGTCAATCGGGGCCCGGCCTTCGCCGGCGATATTGGGGCACCGTTCCGCCGCACCTATACGGTCATCGGCGACGCGGTCAATCTATCGGCTCGGGTCATGGGCAAGGCCGCACCGGGCGAGGTGCTGGCTACCGGGGATGTCCTCGACCGCTCGGCCACCCGGTTCGATTTGACCGAACTCCCCCCATTCATGGTGAAAGGAAAGACAGAACCTGTTCACGCCTGGGTTGTCGGAGAGGTGGCCGGCCGTCGCGCAGATTCCGAATCCTCTGAGATCCCCTTGTTTGGTCGTGACCGAGAATTGAATCACCTTCGCGACCGGATTGTCGATGACGACCCCCTCGGCCTCATCGACATCTGCGGCGCGGCGGGGATCGGCAAGTCACGGTTCGTGCGTGAACTGCGGGCTACTTTCCCGGAGTTTCCGTGGAGATTCTGCGACTGCGCCCAGTACGAGGCTGCGACGCCGTACTACCCGTTCCGTCGCCTTCTCAGGGAGATCGCGGGGATTTCACTGGAGCTGGATGAGGTAGAGGCAGCGGAAGCGATGGTCGGGCTCCTCACCAACAACGCGCCGGATCTCCTCCCGTGGTGGCCCCTCCTGGCGACGGTCATGGACCTGCCCGCCGAGGAGACGTTGGAGACGGCCCAGATCGATCCTCAGTTCAGGCAAACGAAGCTGAACCAGACGGTCGCATCTTTCATGGATGCGATCTTCGATACCGCCGGCGCCATCGTGATCGAGGACGCCCAGTGGATCGATGATTCGTCCCGCGATCTCCTCCTCCATCTGGCGGAATACGCGCAGGGTCGGCCGTGGGGTATGGCAGTCGTTCACCGACCGATGGACGAGTTGATCACTGCGCCTGGAGTAGAGAACGTCGACCTGATGCCGCTGGAAGACGAAGCGGCGTCGGCTTTGGCCCGCCACGTTCTGGCCGATATTCCCTTGCTCGACCATCAGCTTCGCGACCTGGTCGACAGATCAGGCGGTAACCCGCTCTTCTTGCTCGAGTTGGCGGAGGCGGTGCGAACGGGCGAGGCACTGCCGGACAACGTAGAAACTCTGATTCAGGCCAGGATCGACCGATTGGAACCAACTGCCCGACAGCTTCTTCGGTACGGATCTGTGGCGGGTATGACCTTTGACCCGGACATCCTCATCGACGCGTTGGGTGACCTCGTGCAGGACGCCGGCGAAGAGGGAGTCTGGCAGGAACTCGACGAGTTCCTGATCCGGCGCAGCACCGGCGAATACAGGTTCCGGCAGACGTTGTTCCACGATGTCGCTTACGGTGGTCTTTCGTTTCGGATTAGGCGCCGGCTGCATGAGCAGATCGGTCGCGCTCTCGAATCTCACGCCGAGAATCCCGACGACGACGCTGCGGTTCTCGGACTGCATTTCCTGCTCGCGGGCGAGTATCAGGACGCCTGGCACTACTCGGCCACCGCCGGTCACCAGGCGGCGAGGAAGCATGCCAACGTCACGGCCACGAGACTGTTTCAGCGGGCGATGGAAGCCTCGCGGAGTGCAGGGGTGGAGCCGATCGAAGTAGCCAGCATTGCGGAAGCACTCGGGAATGTGGCGGAACCGGCCGGGTTGCTGGAAGACGCCGAGCGGGCCTTCCGACATGCCAGCAGTCTTCGGAAGGATGATGCGGTTGGCCGTGCCAGGCTATTTCGAAAACTGGGGCTGCTTCGTGAGCGAGCCGGTCTGTATCCGCAGGCGTTGCGATGGTTCAGCCGCGGATTGAAGGCCCTGGCCGAGATACCTGATGACGATCAGGTGGTCCTACAGCGAGCCGAACTCGAGATCGCCTACGCCGGAGTCCGGTTCCGGCAGGCTCGATACAGGGAGGCGGTCAAATGGTGCCGATTGGCGTTGCCGGATGCCGAAGCAACTGGGGACTGGCAAGCTCTCGCGCACGGTTACTACCTGCTCAGCCTCTCACGCCAGCGTTCCGGCGACAAGGCCAAAGCCGGGCACAGCGAGCGGGCGCTTTCTATCTATGAGGAGTTGGGCGAGTTGGTCGGCCAGGCGAAGGTCCTCAACAAGCTCGGCGTCGATGCCTATTACCGGGGAGACTGGAACGACGCGCTCGCCTTCTACCGGCGCGGCAAGGCCGCTTGGGAAGGAGCCGGTGACTCGGTTCGAGCAGCCATGACCAGTTCGAACATCGCCCTGGTGCTTTCCGATCAGGGCCGGCTGGGTGAAGCAGAAGAGGCGTTCCGTGACGCTTTGAGGGAGTTCCGCGCCGCCAACGACAGGTGGATGGTGGCGGTAACGACCAGCAACCTCGGGCGGATCGCAACGCGGGCGAGTCGATTCGACGAAGGTCTCGAGTTGCTGGAGTGGGCCGTCGCCGAGCTGCACGATATCGGAGCCGAGCACTTCGCTATCGACGCCGAATCGAGGGTGGCGGAGAACAGGATATTGGCCGGCGATCTCGAGAATGGAGTTGAGTTGGCCGAGCAGCTCTTGCAGAAGCTGACCTCGGCGGATGATGAACGCCACCGACTGCTGCATCGCTTGCGGGCCTCGGCGGCGTTTGCGACCGGAAACGTAACCTACGCCCGGTCGGAGCTGGAGCGAGGGCTCGAGGACGCCCGCAGCAAGGGGAACGACTACGAGGTTGCCCTCTACCTCGACACGCTTTCGTGCGTCTGCGGCGGCGAGGTGGATGAGTCGTATGAAACAGAGGCAGCCGGGATATTCAGCAAATTGGATGTCGTCAGCGTTCCCGAGCGAATGGTGTGCGGGTTCAACGTCGAAGTGGACATGGACGGCAACCGGCCGGTGCCCGTCGCGTAGACGTGTCGATCAGAGTTCTATCTGAAGGCCCTCGAAGGCGGCCCGCGTATTCGGGAACGCTTCTCGGGCCATGGCCACCAGACCGTCGATCTCGTCGTCGGTCCTGGCAGGATCATGGCTCACCAGAATGAGCTCTCTTACTCCGGCTTCCTCAGCAGCCTGCGCTGCTTGGGCCCATGTGCTGTGGCCCCAGCCGACGTAATGGTCTTCATACTCCTCAGGGCTGTACTGGGCGTCGTGCACGAGCATGTCCGCTCCCGCGGCGAGATCCCGCAAAGCTTCGTCAGCCTCGGAATCGCCGCGTTCGCAATCGGTTGCCACCACTATCGATCGATCCGGTCCGTCGACTCGATACGCGGTGACTCCCTGGGGGTGACGAAGAGGTGCGGCCGTCACTTTCAGGTCACCGATCTCGAACACCGTGCGTTCGATTGTCACGTAGCGTTTGTGGGCAGCCGTGTCCCGAATCGAGACCGGAAACCAGGGTGGGCGAAGCGCACCTTCAATGGCATCCCTGCTGCTCATGCCTTCCCAACCGTGTCCGTAGAAGGTGAACGAGTTGGCGTCGTCGTATAGGGGCCTGAAGAACAGAAGTCCCTGGATGTGGTCCCAGTGATAGTGGGTTAGGAATACGTGGTATTCGGTGATGTGCTCCGGAGAGCCCTCTCGGTGGAGTCGCGTGATGCCGGTACCGGCATCGATCAGCACCATTGAGGACTCGCCGGCGTCGATGTCGATGCACAGTGTGTGACCGCCGTGTCGGTTGGTCTGTGCCCCGGACACGGGCATTGAGCCGCGAACGCCCCTGAATGTCAGCAACGGTTGGGTCATGCGCTACCTATTCCAGGCAACCTGACAGCGCCCCCGATCATCATTTTGTGTCTCCCCACATCTGTCGATCAGGAGAGGACACTACCGCGGACGGTGAATTGTGTTCGAGAACTTCCATGGCATGGCAATAGCCAACCTCGATGAGATCGTCATGCGCGGAGAAATCCATCATTGCAAACTTCGATACCGGTGGCCGAAAGACGAGATCGTCCCTTCCGTCGGAGGCACGCTACTGGCACATCACCCCCTGCGCGCCTGAAAGCTGCATTTGCTTCCACTGCAGAGTGGGAGTTGTGCATGTATTCTCCCTCCCGCCGAGGCGGGAGATTCGTGAAGATGACAATGCTCCGTCCGCCGCGACTGCGGACGCTGGAAAGTGAAGCTGAAGAACGCAAGGTCACCTGGACCGAACTCTTCTACGACCTCGTGTTCGTGGTGGCCGTTGCCGGTCTAGGTCATCGGCTCCTCGAGGATTCGACCTTGGGCGGGTTCCTCTCATTCACGGGTCTCTTTGTTCCGCTCTGGTGGGCATGGGCGGGTTTCACTTTCTACGCCGATCGGTATGACACCGACGACCTCGGCCAGAGGCTGCTGGCAGTAGCTCAGATGGTTGCGGTCGCCCTGATGGCCGCCAGCATCTCGGGCGGCGAGGCGGAGTCGTTGATTGCCTATGCCCTCGCCTATTCGGCGGCGCGTCTGATTCTGATTGTGATGTATCTGCGGGCCCGACGCCATGTTCCCGAAACCCGCGAGTTGGTTACGGGTTACACGAAAGGGATGGGGGTGGCCGTTGCGTTTTGGCTCGTCTCAGTTTTCATCCCGGAACCGGCACGGTACGTCTTCTGGACGATCGGGTTGCTGATCGATTTCGCCACGCCCTATCGCTTGCGGAAGGTGCAGGCCAAGGCGCCACTCGATGTTGCGCATCTGCCGGAGAGGTTCGGGCTGTTCACCATCCTGGTGTTGGGCGAGTCGATAGCGGCCGTCGTGGCCGGCCTCGACCACGAGGGTTGGGAGACCGGCCCAACGTTGGTGTCGATCCTGGCAGTGATCATCACGGCCACCCTCTGGTGGGTGTACTTCGACAACCTCGACGGGACGGTGGTGCGGCGGAGGTCCGATCA
>JBLYYS010000206.1:0-4332 GCA_048550235.1 Acidimicrobiia bacterium
GCGGAGCGGGTCGGCATCATTCGCCACGGCCGCCTCATCGCAGTAGAGAACGTGGCCGATCTTCGCTCGAAGGCGATTCGAACAGTCAACATCTACTTCGACGGTCCTGTCGACAGCTCGGACTTCGATGGTATCCCCGGCGTTCGGGAAGCCACGACACAGAACGAGCACGTGACCCTGTCATTCGACGGCCAGATGGAGACTCTGTTGAAGGTCGTGACGGAGCGCTATCACGTCCTCGATATCACCACCCACGAAGCCGACCTCGAAGAAATCTTCCTCACCTACTACCGCGACGAGGAGGTGTCTGCCTGATGCTGGCGAACGTCTTCACTAAGAACGTCCTCGATCGGTGGAAAGCCACCGCAATCGCAGCCGTCAGCATCGGCCTATTGCTGCTGATGGGTATGTCGGTGTATCGCGACGTCGATCTTGGTCTCTACACCAGTATGCCGGCGGCTATGCGCGCCCTAGTGGGAATCGCCGAGGACACCGACGTCGGCGGGCTGGCCTACGGGGCCATCTACGCCTCCTATGGAGCACTGACCCTCGCGGCCCTCTCGCTGTCGATGGGCTCCGCCTCGGTCGCCGGCGAAGAGCGCAACGGAACAATGGGACTCCTCTTGGGTAACCCGAAGAGCCGCACCAGCGTTCTCTTCTCCAAGGCAACTTCGATGGTCGGTCTAACTGCCGTCGGTGCACTGCTTCTCTGGGCAATGGGAGTCTTCTCACCGGCGGTCCTCGATGTCGACCTGGGCGGGATGCACATCGCCGCACTGGCCTTCCACATGTTCGTAATCGCAATCTTCCACGGTTTCCTGGCAATGGCCATAGGGGCGTGGACGGGCAAGAACGGACTGGCCTCTGGAGCTACGGCCGGCATCATGACGATCTCCTTCATAGGCGTCGGCCTTTTCCCACTCATCGATGCTCTGACGGAGTGGGCGCGCATCTTTCCCTGGTACTACTACTCGAACGGCAAGTCAGAACTGAACGGTGTCGACTGGGGTGGCATAGGAGTCCTAGCGATCGGGATCGTGGTTCTCCTCGTCTTCGCCGTCATCGGCTTGAACCGTCGGGATCTACGGACAAAAAGCACCGGTGTTTCGATCATCGACCGGCTGCGGGCTCACCCGATGACGAAGAAGCTGGCGGATCGACTCGCCGGCTCGGCCCGGGTATCGCGGATCTGGATCAAGACCCTCACCGAGCACCAGGGCCTCCTGATCATCGTTGCCTACATCGAGTTTCTCATCATGGGGATTCTGATCGGACCGATGTACAACTTCATCGATGAATTCCTCCTGGACTTTGCAGATGCCTTCCCAGAAGCCGTCCTATCGCTGTTCGGCGGAGGTGACCTGAGTACGGCCGAAGGCTTCTATCAGGTTGAGACCTTCGGCATGATGGCGCCGATCGCGGTGATGGTCGTCACGATCGCCATCGGAGCTCGCGCCCTGGCCGGCGAGGAGGCGAATCGGACGATGGGCTTGCTGCTCGCCAATCCGATCAAACGCTCACGGGTCGTCTACGAGAAAACCGTATCCATGATCGTTGGAGCCATCGTCATCGGGTTCGCGACCTTTGCCGGCGTGGCCCTCGGGTCGGTCATCGGTGGCCTGGGAATGGATATCGGCAATATCGCCGCCACCTGTGTGCTGCTGACCCTGGTCGGCCTCGTCTTCGGCGCCCTGGCGCTGGCGTTGAGCGCCGCCACCGGCAAACCTCGGGTGGCGATCTTCGGATCGATTGGAGTAGCGATCGTTCTCTTCGTGATGAACGCCTTCCTCCCATTCAGCGACAGCCTGGCCGGCCTCGCCAAGGCCACACCCTTCTACTACTACCTCACCAGCGACCCACTGTTGACCGGTATGCATTGGGGCCATGGGGCGATACTGACTGCGGTCTTCGTGGCGGTCATCGGCCTATCGGTTGTCCTATTCGAACGGCGCGACCTTCGCCAGACGGGCTGATTACCGCCATCAAACGATGGGCCGGTCCGTCCAGGCGGGCCGGCCCATCTATTTGCGTGTCATCCAGGAATGGGTTCGCTCCGAATACAAGGCACACGCTGCCTCCATCGAGGCCCCTTCCAAAGGATCTGATATGAAACTCCGATTGATCGCACTCGTTGCGCTTTTCGCTCTTGTAGTAGCGGCTTGCAGCAGCGAGGAAGAAGCCACTACCACCACGGCACCTGCTGTCACTGAGACGACCGAGGCGCCCATGACCCAAAACACCATCGTCGATGTTGCGGTGGATGCTGGGTTCGATACGCTCGTCACCGCCGTCCAGGCCGCCGGTCTCGTGGAGACCCTGCAAAGCGAAGGCCCTTTCACCGTCTTCGCACCTACCGATGAGGCGTTCGCCGCCCTTCCCGAGGGTGTCCTCGACGGACTGCTGGCCGATACCGATGCTCTAGCTGCTGTCCTCACCTATCACGTCGTGAGCGGCGAGGTACTGGCCGCCGATGTTGTCGGACTCAGTTCCGCCACGTCGGTCCAGGGTGAAGACATTGCGATCACAGTCGACGACGGCGGAGTGGTTCTCAACGGAGCCTCGAACGTTGTCACGACCGATGTGGACGCCTCGAACGGCGTCATCCATGTCATCGATCAGGTCATCCTGCCCCCGTCACTGTCGGCTGATGAGCCCATGGCATCGGAAGATGACATGATGATGGCCGACATTGTCGCAACTGCGGACGAAGCAGGAAGCTTCACCACACTGCTGGCTGCGGTCGAGGCCGCCGGGCTGACCGAAACGCTTCAGGGCGAAGGCCCCTTCACGGTCTTCGCTCCCACCGATGAGGCCTTCGCCGCCCTCGGCGAAGAGACGATCAACGGTCTACTCGAGGACACCGAAACCCTGTCGCAGATCCTGCTCTACCACGTCGTTGCCGGCGAGGTCCTGGCCGCCGATGTGGTCGGACTTGATACGGCAACCACCGTTCAGGGTGAAGACATCTCAATCGCCGTCGTCGATGGAGCTGTGGTTCTCAACGGCATCTCCAACGTCGTCACCACCGACATAGTCACTTCGAACGGCGTTATCCACGTGATCGATGCAGTGATTCTCCCTCCCTCTGCTTCCTGATCATCCGACGCGATAGCGTCACTAGAAACGAGAACCTCGGTGGCAACACCGGGGTTCTTGTTTGCTCGAGCACCGTTGGTGGGTTTCAGGAAGCCTCGACCGGTTGTCTAATCACGGTCCGCAGCTTGTCCGGAGCCGCGCGCCGTGGATCGCTGAGGTATATCTCATGATGCTTGCCACGCAGTTGGTATCCGTTGTCGCCTGCGAACCCATGTAGGCGAGCGATCGTCGGAGCCTCCTCCGCATAGGGACCAATGTGCATGATCTGCACCGACAGACCCTCCCGGAACGGCTCGAACCTGAGCTTGTCGAGTGCCGGCGGATTCTTCTTCGAACGCACCTGCTCAACGGCGGCTTCCACATGGTCGGCCGTGAGGTGGCTGGGCTGCATGATCATGGAAGTCCAACTCCAAGCCGACTTGTCATCCTCCGAGAAGTCGGCCATGTCGTCGGTCCACCACAGACCCTCCAGTGCCATCACTACGTAGTCGATGTCCTCTTTCTGTTTGCTCAAGAACTTGAGTGTGTAGGACATTGCGTACAAAGCTTCCAACGCTTCGCGGTACTCATCGCTGGTGTTCGGGTCGCCGTGCCCGTCGATCATCAGGAATTGGAGTTCGGGAACGTCCACCACCGAGCATTCCTTGGCGGAGGGCAGGTACAACTCCCTGTATTGCTTCTTCAGGTCGAGCTTGGCCACAGTCGCCTCCTTTGGGTTGGACGCCTTCCGGAAAACCCAAACTACGCTTGATAGCCAATGACGTGGAACATCGTAGGCAG
Organism: Acidimicrobiia bacterium; assembly: GCA_048550235.1. GTDB lineage: Bacteria > Actinomycetota > Acidimicrobiia > Spongiisociales > JAHEDJ01 > JAHEDJ01. The sequence continues at coordinate 3,877 of JBLYYS010000206.1, forward strand.
GCAGGTCCTAATCACCGGCGGGAACGCGGGAATCGGTAAGGCGACCGCGGAGGAACTGGCGCGACGCGGAGCGAATGTAGCGATCACGGTCAGGGAGGCCGAGAAGGGTCGCAAGACAGCGGCCGACATCAAAGCAGCGACCGGTGTGGAGATTGAGGTCGGTTTGCTGGATCTCTCGTCGTTGGATTCGGTCCGCCGCTTTGCCGATTGGTTCGTGGACCGTCACCCGCACCTTCACATACTGATCAACAACGCCGGGTTGATGACCGGGAAGAGAAGAGAAACCCCGGATGGATTCGAATGGACACTTGGGGTCAATCACTTTGGGCCCTTCCTGCTCACGAATCTGCTGACGGACTTGCTCGTCGGTAGCGCTCCGGCGCGGGTCATAAACGTGAGCTCACAGAACCACCAGACCGCCAGGAATGGCCTTGATTTCACCGACCTCCAGATGAC
>JBLYYS010000207.1:0-3467 GCA_048550235.1 Acidimicrobiia bacterium
AGGGCGATGAGCGTTCCTAGCAGCGTGGCGACGGCGGAGGCGAGGAACGCGATCTGCAGGCTTGTGACCAGAGAATCGAAGAGTCGTGGTACATCGAAGGCGTTCTTCCAGTGATCGAGCGTGAACCCCTGCCATGTGAAGTTGAACCGACCCTTGTGGTCGTTGAACGAGAAGAGAATGACAATCGCCACCGGCATGAACAGGTAGGCGAGGGCGACGACCATGTAGGCGGGCAATATCCGGCGCTTGATGCGGGCCCAAACTGAAGGCCTTCTGCTGGTGTTCAGAGCCTGTGCCATCTACGCCACCAGGTCCTCGGTACCGGAGGCCCGGACATACGGAATGATGATCGCCAGAATCACCAGCATGAGCGAGAACGACAACGCGGCGGCAGTCGGATAGTCGACGATTCGGAGGAAGCGATTGTCGATGATGTTTCCGACCATCAACCTCTGCGGATTCCCCAGCAGGCTGGCATTGACGAAGTCACCGGCTGCCGGAATCAGAGTCAGCAGGGTGCCCGCCACCACTCCGGGCAGTGAGAGAGGAAGGGTGACCTTCCGGAACGCCGTTATCGGCTTGGCGTACAGGTCATTGGCTGCCTCGATCATCGAAGGATGGATCTTCTCCAGGGAGACGTAGATCGGGAGCGTCATGAAGGCGAGGAAGTTGTATGTGATCCCTGCGATGACCGCCCAGCCCGTCGCCAGGAGTCGGCCGTTCGGTGCGATGATGTGCAACGTCTTGAGCGTCTCAACCACGAAACCGCTGTCTGCCAGGATGACCTTCCATGCGAGTGTCCGGAGAAGGAATGGCGTGAGGAAAGGCATGAGCACCAGGACCAGCAACAGGTTCTTGTACTTGCCTCCGCGGAAGGCTATTCCGTAGGCGAGCGGGTAGGCGATGAGGAGAGCGAGGAGGGTTGCCGCTCCGGCGTAGAGGAACGAGCGGAGGAAGTGCTCGCCAGCCAGTGAGAACGCGTCGGCGTAGTTCTCCCACCGCCATGTCATCTCGTAGCCCGTCTGGTAGGTCCCCTCCTGCAGTGAGATGCCGACGAGTTGGATCATCGGAGCTATGTAGAAGATGGCCAGCCAGAGCCCGCCGGGGAGCAACAGCAGATAGGGCACTGCCTTGCGACGACGAGCCGCCTTGAGTGCGGCGAGGTTGACCGGGGCTTCTTCAGTCTTGATCGTCATGGATGACAAAGCTCCGCTCTGGATGCCAGCCGATAAAGACTTCCTCGCCCGGAGCGAATCGATCACCGGTTAGGTTCTGGACCACTGCTGTGAGATCTCCGGCCGTGGGGGTGTTGACCACGTAGTGAGTGCTGACACCGATGAAAGAGGCGTCGATGATGCGACCCGCCAGAGCATTGGGCGGTACTTCATCGCTGCCCGGGCGGTAGACATTCAACTTCTCGGGCCGCACGCCAACCCGAAGGGTGTTGGAAGCCTGGTTGAGGGCAGCGGGTGGCACCATGAGTGTGGTGCCGTCGGCAGTGGTCACGGAGCCGGCAGCTCGATCGACGACGGTGACCGGCATCAGATTCGATCCGCCCAGGAAGTTGGCGACGAAGGCCGTACGCGGATCTTCATAGATCTCAGCCGGAGCACCCATCCGTTCGATCTTCCCTTTGCTCATCACTGCGATGGTGTCGGCCATGGTCATGGCCTCCTCCTGATCGTGGGTGACGTGAATGAAGGTGATGCCGACTTCCTGTTGGATTCGTTTGAGCTCAATCTGCATCTCTTTGCGGAGCTTGAGGTCGAGCGCTCCGAGCGGTTCGTCGAGGAGCAGGACGCGTGGGTGATTGATGAGCGCTCTGGCCAGGGCCACCCGTTGCTGCTGACCGCCTGAGAGCTTGCCGGGATGTCGATTCTCGAGTCCGGTCAGTTGTACGAGTTCGAGCATCTCGGCAACCCGACTCTCGAGCTCGGGTTTCCCCACGTTCGTGCGTCGGAGCCCGAATGCGATGTTCTCGAACACCGACAGGTGCGGGAACAGGGCGTAGCTCTGGAATACGGTATTGACAGGACGCCGGTAGGCCTTGAGCCCGGTCACGTCCTCCCCGTGCAGCTTCACCGTTCCAGCAGTCGGGTCTTCGAATCCACCGATCATCCGGAGAGTTGTCGTCTTCCCGCAACCAGAGGGTCCGAGGAGGGCGAAGAATTTGTTCTCCCCGATGCTCAGCGTTAGATCGTCGACAGCCAGTACATCGCCGAAACGCTTCGTGATATTGACGAGTTCGACGGCGGCGGGTTCGGTGGTTCCGAACCCGCCTTCCGTCTCTGCAGCCTTGTCGGTCACTCGCTCAACCACCGGTAACGGTGGTGAACATCTCGTTCAGTTCGGTTTCCTCTTCTTCGGTGAGATCCCTGAAGATGTGGGTCTTGGCAAGGGTGGCCTCGTCCGGGAAGATGAGCGGATCATCGGCGATAGCAGCGAGTTCGTCGTCGCCCATCTCATCTGCCAGCACGCGCAGCGCATCTTGTGCGCCAATGACGGGTGGGATGAAGTTGATCCAGCTCTCGGCCTTGGCGGCTACCACCGGGTCGTAGTAGTAGTTCATGAACGCTTCGGCTTCTGCCTTGTTGGTGGCACCCTTCGGGATCAGCATGTTGTCGGACCACAACATGAGACCCTCGTCGGGAACCAGGAACTTCAGATCCGGATTGTCGAGTTGAAGCTGGACAACGTCGCCGGACCAGGCGAACGCAACAGCCAGGTTCCCTTGCGCCAGTTCGCCGCCGTATTCGTTTCCGAGGAACTGGCGGATCTGGCCGTTGTTCACGTTTTCCTGGATCTTGGCGATGGCCTGGCTTGCCTCGTCCATCGTGAACGTGGCCGGATCGATACCCATTCCCAGCATCACCAGACCAACAGTGTCACGCATTTCGGTGAGCATGCTGACGCTGCCGGCGAAGGCGGGATCAAAGATGTCGTTCACCGAGGTGAGATCACCTCCGGTCAGGGCCGGGTTGTATCCGATGGCGGTGAAACCCGACTGCCAGGGCAGCGTGTATTTGCGCTCGGGATCGAATCCGGGACTCTTCAGTGCGTCAACGAGATTGGTGGCGTTGGGAACGTTGGTGTAATCGATCTCCTCGGTCCAACCCAGACGAATGAACCTGGCGGCCATCCAGTCGGTCAGTACCGCGATGTCTCGGTCGATATTGTCGCCGGCACTCAGCGGTGCCTGGTACTTGCCGAAGAAGCCGTCGTTGTCATTGACCTCTTCGATGTACTCGACTTCGATTCCGGTTGCGGCAGTGAAATCGTCGAGAGTCGAGGTCTCGAAGTAGCTGTCGTCGCCGCCCGGATCGATGTAGAACGGCCAGTTCGCTACGACCACCCTCCTGGGTCCGGATGCGGCCGTGGTGCCGGTCGCTCCGCCTGCCAGAGTTGTCGTCGTTTCGGACCCGTCCACTCCACAAGCCGCCAGGAGCGCCGGTCCGCCGAGTAGGAAG
>JBLYYS010000208.1:0-8234 GCA_048550235.1 Acidimicrobiia bacterium
CATCATGACGTAGGCGCCTGAGGCCACGCAGTAAGTGGCGATCGAGAGTGCCTTCTCGCTCATCCACTCTGGGGCAAGGCCGACAGCCGGGAGCTCGTCGATGTCGTCCCCGAGGCCGCCCTCCTCCACCATCTGGGTGAGGACGGTCAGGATGCGGGTGTTATCGACACACGACCCCATGTGGAGGACGGGAGGAATCCCGACCGTTTCACACACCTCGCGGATCCCAGGACCCACGCGATCGAGGGCGGCATCACCGAGCAGGAACCCCATCTTCGCACTGGCGATGGCGCTGCATCCGGTCTCCACCACGAGGACGTCCCGCTTGAGCAGTTCCTCGGTGATTGCGACGTGGTGGGAGTCGTGTTGGATGCGAGGATTCGTGCATCCAACGATCGCCGCCACTCCCCGTATTCTCCCGGAGATGATTGCGTCGTTGAGGGGTCGGAATGATGCCCGGTATGAACCGCCGAGCATGTAGTTGATGTACTCATGCGAAAACCCGGGGATCAGGGAGTTCTTGAAGTCCGGGATCTGGGTCTCTCCGCGGTTCTGGTAGTTGTCGATGGCCGTCTTGAGGACGTCCTTGGCGATCGTCAGCGCATTCTTCTCATCAAACTCGAGGTGAGTGGCGTCTTTGATCTTCACCTTCGGCGACGTCGTGATGACCTTCGTATGGAATCCATCCGCCAGCGATACCAACGCCTGCATGATGCATTGCACATCGACCACCATCGCCTCTACGGCGCCGGTGAGGATCGCCAGTTCCTGTTGCAGGAAGTTGCCGGCGGCTGGAATTCCCTGCCGCATGAGGATTTCGTTGGCAGTACAGCAGATTCCAGAAAGGGAGATCCCCTCGGCTCCGGCCGCTTTGGCATAGGCGATGATCTCAGGATCTTGCGACGCGGCCACCACCATCTGGCTGAGTGTGGGCTCGTGTCCGTGGACTATCACGTTGACCATGTCGTCCTTGAGGACGCCGAGGTTCGCTTCACCCAATACGGGAGCCGGCGTTCCGAACAGGATGTCCGAGACGTCGGTGGCGATCATGCTCCCGCCCCAACCATCGGCGAGAGCCGTACGCACCGCGTGTTGCATGAGGTGTGCGGCGTCCTGGTCATCGCCCATGTGCGTCCGGTGCAGCGCTTCGACCACCTCCCGGTCGACGCCACGCGGGATGACTCCGAGTTCCTCCCAGAGCTCCTGGCGCTTCTTCGGAGCGCGCACGACGGGGGCAATCGCGCCGCGCTGCTGGCCAAACTGCGCGATATAGAGGTCGGCCAGTTCGTTGGCGATCTCCTCGGGCGCGCGGTCCTCGATGGGTATGTTGTACTCGGATGCCACGGTCCTCAGTTTGGCGATGTCTCGAATCTGATAGCCCTCGGCCTCACCGTTGGCCACCGCTTTGAGAGTGAACGCCATATCGCGCCCATGGTCGGAGTGGGCGGCTGATCCGGCTGCCACCGACCTGATGAAGTTCCGTGACTGAATCGTGTCGATCGTGGCGCCGCAGACACCGGTGACTCCGTCTTTGGTGAGACGACACGGTCCCATGGCGCACAAGGAGCAACACATGCCTACCGCACCGATGTTGCACGGTGACATTCCATCGGCGCGACTGAACGCAGTGCCGATCCCCAACTCATCGGCACGAGCCAGCATCTCCTGAGCTGCGGGATCGATCGATGACTCTTCAGGGGTACGGCGTTTCTTCCTCGGTGTTGTGATTGGTTCACTTGTCATCGTCTAGTCCTCCCTCATCCATCGAGCGGCGGGTTCCCATTCCGGGACAGGGCCAGAGAGGCCTGCCCGCGGTGACGATCTCCTGTCCGAAGGAGATCACGCTTCCGGCAGTCTCGACCGCCGCAGTGTGCCGGAAGTATGTCGTGGCGTCTCGCCCCACTGCCGGTTCTCCGGATTCGGTGGGTGTGAGTAGATCTTCGAGATATCCGGCCTGGTCGAGCGTCCGACTGAGAACGTCCTCAGACGTCTTTTCAGGTTCGAACTGGACTTCCACCAGACGGAATGCGGCGGATGCGTCGATCGCCGTTACTCCGGGTACTTCGAAGAGAATGCGCCGGACTTCAACTACATGGTGGTCGGCGTACATTCCTGGGACATCGACAGTTATAGATGCCATCGCCACTCCCGTCCGATTGCCGGGTCGGCATACGGAGCGTTCGAACCACAGATCGAACGCCACCGACTCGGTGTTTCGAGCTTTCGGGTCACATTTCTCTGGTGCCACACTACCGATGGGCTGTGGTGCGACGAACAGGGCCGTATGACCATATTTCCGACCCCAATGGCCTGCGTCTTTCTTGACTTCTGGGTTCTGTGCCGTGGTCTCTAGTGGGAATCGAAGATTGTGACTTCTGCCCCGTTACGCAACCGTGGTCCGACCGGTGACACTGGTAGGACAAGGGTTTCGGATGTTCGGAGTGTGCTGTGGAACAGATCACCGCCACCCGCACCGGCCTGCTGCGGTGCCGTACGCGAATCAGCCTGGCAGCGCGAGGTAGAGATGTACTCAAAGAGAAGCGCGACCAGCTCATGGAGGAATTCCGCCGGGTTGCCGACGTCGTGCTTGCCGGCAGCGGAGCGCTAGACCGCGCCGCGACGGAAAGCCGGTCCGCCCTGGCCCGCGCTGAAGCTGTTCACGGTGCTGAAGAGGTCATGTCGCTGGGTCTGGCGACCCGACGCGAGATTCCCCTCAAGGCGAGGACGGCCACAGTGATGGGTGTTCGGATTGCCAACATCGAATACGAGCCGGTGGGGCGCCCAGTAATCGGTCGTGGCTACACACTCGCCGGCTCGAGTGTCTACATAGATCGGGCTGCCGAGGGATTCGAGTCGGTGGTGTCCCTATTGCTCGAGTTGGCCGCGGAGGAGCTTCGATTGCGACGCCTCGTCGACGAGATAGCCACGACGACCCGGCGGGTCAATGCCCTTGAATCGGTCGTCATCCCGCAACTGGAACACGAACAGCGAACGATTCAAAGTGTCCTCGATGAGCGTGAACGTCAAGACCACTTTCGCCTGAAGCGTTACATGGCGCGCAGAGCAGCGCGTGCTGGGGTAGGCCAATGACAAATCGACGGCCGGCCGACGCAGTACAGCAGATCCGGGAACACGAGCTCCTGGTGGCGCAGTCCATCGAAGCAGCGAAGACGGCGGCCGAGAAAAGCGTAAAGGCAGCCCGCGTTGAAGCTCGCTCCATCGTCGAGGCCGCCAGAAGAGAGGGCCGGGAGGCGGCGCGAGTGCATTACGAGGAGAGAGTCGCAGCGGCCCAAGTGGCGGCCGCGCAAACACGCGATGGCGCAGAACTCGCAATCCGGCGGTTGCAGCGAGATGCAGCGCCGTTTGTCGAGGAGGCGATCGATGCCATGGTGCAATTGCTTCTCGCTCCGCCAGAGGAAGAGAGCGCATAGACATGCTGGAGACGATGGCCAAGCTCCACATCATCGGCCATCAGAGCAAACTCGATGAAACTCTGGCTGTTCTGCACGGACTGCGCACGGTGCACCTCATTGATGTTTCGGATGACGGTACGGTGCCACTCCCTCCGCTGGCGGTGGACGAACAGCACTTGCAGAGGATGGAGGACTTGCGGTACCTGCGAGCGCGCCTCGGTTCGGTACTTGCGTTGATACCCAATCTGCCCGAGCCTGGGCTTTCTGTTCCCGCGATGACGGAGAGCAGCCTCGACAGGATGCGGGGCGAGCTGAACGAACTCGCCCCTAGGGTCGAGCAGATCGTCCACCACATCGACGATCTGACTCGGGAGCAGGAGACGCTTCCGCGTCATGTCGCTTCCCTGACCAAGCTGCTCCCTCTCGTGCCGGGACTTGCACAACTTCATGGATACGGAACGGCGGTCCTCTTGGTTGAAAGCCGCCACTCTTCCGTGCTGGGTGAGCTCAACGTTCAACTGACTGACAAACTCGCCGGCAACTTCGAGATCATCTCAGATCATGTCGACACGAACACGGTAGGTGCCGTGCTCGTGTATCCCCGGGACCATTCCGAAGAAGTTGCTTCGTTGCTGGGTCGTGAAGCTATCAGCCGTGTGCGACTTCCCAGGCAATACGAGACGATGTCGTTCCGCGAAGCAATCAGTGCCATGAAGAGAAGGCTTGCTGATCTGCCGGGAGAAATCGTTTCGTCTCAACGAGAGCTCGATGTGCTAGTCGCTGCACACGCCGATTGGGCTGCAGCCGCCTCCTACCTGGAACAACATCTCGATCAACTCGGCGCCATTCGCCACCTCGGAGCAACAGCTCACACCTTCGTGATCTCGGGCTGGGTCCCCGAGAGGGCTGCAGACGAGATCGAGAGAGTAGTTGCGGAGCGGGTGGGGGAGAAGGTCATAGTCGAGAGAGTCGCTGTCGAAGATGGAGAAGTCCCGCCGGTTCTCATGCACAATCCAGCACCGGCCCGGCCGTTCGAATTCTTGGTGCGGCTGCTTGCGATACCGCGCTACGGCAGCGTGGACCCAACGCTTCTGATGGGCCTCTTCGTTCCGTTGTTCTTCGGGATCATGCTCGGCGATGTGATCTACGGTGCAATCCTGCTCGGGCTGGCAGTGACGGCGAGCCGCTACCTGCGGAATAGACCTTCGGCGCTGCGAGACCTGAGCCGGGTGTTCGTACTCTCCGCCTCATGGGCGATTCTCTGGGGGATTGTGTACGGCGAATATCTCGGAGATCTGGGACATCGATTGTTGGGAATTGAGCCGATCTGGATCAACCGCGAAGAAGCACTCGAGCCTCTGCTGCTTTTTGCACTCGCCATAGGGGCAGGCCACGTTACCCTCGGCTTGTTTCTGGGAGTCTGGCAGTCGCTGAAGTTTCACCGGAGACACGAAACCCTCGAGCGTCTGATGCTCCTACTCACTCTTGGCGCACTGTTCACATTGGCTGCCGTTGCAGCAGACTTCCTGCCGCGCTCACTAGTGACGCCGTCGTTTGCCGCCATCGTCGTTGCCACAGTCGTTCTCATGGTCCTGGGTGGGAGCATGGGGCCGGTTATGGCACCCCTCGAGATCATCGGGCTGGTTGGCAACGTGTTGTCCTATCTCCGCATAGCCGCGCTCGGAGTGGCATCGGTATATCTAGCCCGAGTAGCCAACGAACTCGGCGCTGCCGCACCTCTGTGGCTCGGCATCCTGATCGCTGCCCTATTCCACGCCCTCAACCTGGCACTTGGTGCTTTCAGCCCGACTGTCCAGGCGCTGCGTCTCCATTATGTGGAGTTCTTCAGCAAGTTCTACGACGAAGGGGGAGATGAATTCCGGCCGTTCGGTGGCCTGGACCACCGGGTGGCCTCGACGTGATTGAAAGGAGATTCTCATGGAAGGTGGCCTGATCGAGATTGGCCTCGGCCTCAAAGCCGGGTTGCTCGGCATTGGGGCCGGATTCGCCGTTGGGCTGGCCGCCATCGGCACCGGTTATGCGCAGGGCCGGATCGGATCTGCCGGAATCGGAGCCCTGACCGAAAAACCGGAGCTCCTAGGCAGGGTCATCCTGCTCGTCGCGATCCCCGAGACTCTGGTGATTCTGGGGTTCGCGGTTGCGGCGATGATCATCATCTTGCTGGGAGGTTGATTGGCACTTGCCGACATTCTCGAAGCCATTCGCGCCGAGGCCGATGCCGAAATAGAGACGATCGTCGGGCGGGCCGACGAGGAGTGCTCGACGCTCCTGGAGCACGCCCGCGCGCAGGCCGGGACTGAGAGGGGGCGGCTCGCCAGGTCCCGTGATGCTGCTGCGGAACGACAAGCCGACCGGATCGTGAATCGGGCCCGGCTCGAGGCAGATCGAGCCCTGCGATTCGAAGTCGAGGAACTATACGTTCGTACCCGTGATGCCGCCTCGGAGAAACTGGGATCGCTGCGCGGGACCAGGTGCTACGAGGAGGTTCTGGCTCGCCTCATCCGAGAGTGTTACCTCGCGCTGCCCGAAGCCACCACGCTCAGAGTCGATCCGGCCGACGAACAGGTTGCACACAGCATCCTTGCGGGGGACGATCGGATGGATCTCAAGTTGGAAGCGACCCTCCAGACGAGGGGCGGTGCCTGGGTGAGCGGTGAGAACGGCCGGGTCGTACGAAACGATTTTGAATCGCGACTCGCTCGGGCCGACGATCTACTAAGGCTCATCTTCGCCGAAACGATAGGCCTGAGGATCCTGCCATGAACGGCTACGACTACGGCAACGCCAGGATTCGGGCGTTGCGCTCCCGGATGTTGACGGTTGATGATTACTCAGGTCTCCTGAACGCCGGGACCATCGAGCGGCTGCTCGGCTCACTTGCCGACACCGCCTACGCGCCGGAAGTGCAGGCGGCGTTGTTGCGGTTCTCCGGGTTGCGTTGTCTGGACGAGGCAGTTCGGTCCCACCTGGCCCGCCACCTCCGAATGCTGACAACATTCTTCGACGGCCCCGAACGAAGCCGGCTCGAACTCCTGCTGCATCGCTGGGACCTCCGCAACCTGCGGACGATCCTCCGGGGCCGGGTGCGGATCGAGGGTTCTGAGCAGATCGTTCGTCTTCTGGTCGCGGCAGGAACGATCGACGAGCCGGCCCTGATCGAGCTCGCCTCGCAACCCAGTTTGCGGGCCACGGTGGAATTGATGATGGCTTGGAACCTACCTTCCGCAGGGACGGCCGCCCGGATGATCACGGCCTGGCCGGAATACGAGGCGACCAACGATCCGAGTGTGATCGAGGGCACTCTCAATCGAGCGTACGCTGATCACCTGCGCTCGTCTCTCAGCGGTGGTCCCAGCGACGAAATAACCCGAATCCTTCGCCTCGAAATAGACCAGATCAACCTGGTCTCCGCTCTCCGGCTGCGCAGCTCGCGCCTCGCGGCCGAACCCGGCTGGGATACTGTTGATCCTTCAACCCATTTTCTCCCCGCAGGACGGATTCCGGTCGATTCGCTCGAGTCAGTTCGGCTTGCCGAGACGCCCGGCGATGTCGCCCGTCTACTTCAGGATGCGCCGCTGCCGCCTACATGGACGACGGCCGTTACAGAGTGGTCGGTCAATGACGACCTACTGCGCTTCTCGGCTTCTCTGGAGGCGGCGATGGCGCGGGAGGCGGTGGGCCTCTTCGCCAAAGGGGATCCCCTGGGCATTGCGATTCCGGTGGCGTTTGCCTGGACCAAGGAAAGCGAGGCGCGCAACCTCCGGCTGATTGGTCGGGGTGTTGTGCATGCGATTCCGCCTGAGGTCGTCGAGCAGGAGCTGATCGCATCATGACTGCGGCTCACCTCACGATCGTTTCCCCACCGGAGCTGGCCGCCGGTTTTCGGTTGGCCGGTGCCGGAGTGCGGCCAGTGGAAGATCCGGAGCAAGCAGCGGGTGTGGTCGATGATTTGATCGCCCAGGGTGAGCGCGGCGTTATAGGTGTCTATGAACCGTTCTTCGTTCGCTTTGATTCTCATTTGCGGGATCGTCTCGAACAATCGGTTTCTCCCGTCGTGATTTCAGTCCCGGCAGGGTTCGGAACCGACGAGGGAGTGAGCCGAAGGTCCCGCATCGCCGCGCTGCTGGGACGGGCAGTGGGCTATCACATCACATTCGGAGAGGACAACCGATGACCGTCCAGTCCTCCGGGACGCTCACTCGTCTGGCAGGGCCCGTGGCAGAGGCTGCCGGCCTGCGAGATGCGCGCCTGTACAACGTGGTGCGGGTCGGCCGGCGGCGCTTGATCGGCGAAGTGATCCGGCTCCACGCCGATCGAACCGTAATACAGATATACGAGGACACGAGTGGCCTGCAGGTGGGTTCATCCGTCATCGACACCGGGGAGCCGCTCACGGTTGAACTCGGACCAGGTTTGCTGGGTCGGGTGTTCGATGGAGTGCAACGGCCCTTGCCGGCACTCGCTGCCGACGAGTCCGGGCCGTTCGGCCGCCCCTTCATCCGGCGGGGAATCGAGTTGCCTTCCCTCGACCGGGATCGCTCGTGGGAGATCACCTTCTGCGTCAAGGAGGGAGACCGGGTGGTCGCCGGAGATGTCCTGGCGACCACCCCGGAAACCTCGGCTCTCGTCCATCGCATCCTCGTCCCCGTGGGAGTCTCCGGTCGGATAACTTCGCTCGGCAATGCCACCGCGCAGGCAGAGGATCCTGTCGTATGGATCGACGGAGCGCCGGTCTTCATGACCATCCGCTGGCCGGTGCGCCGGCGGCGGCCGACATCTCTCCGTTTGGACCCATCCGCG
>JBLYYS010000209.1:0-4781 GCA_048550235.1 Acidimicrobiia bacterium
AGGAGGGCGACGGCCGGCACCGCGAGGTATCGCCCTCGTGAGCCTGGTCTGATGTGATTCCGCATTGAGGCCGTCACAGGTAGCGGATGTAGGGCTGAGACTACGTACTGTCGCCGCGGCGTGGAAGCCCATTGTTGGCCGCCGTTGTTTGCTTTACCATTTACTTATCATGTCAGAACTAAAGAAACGCTCCAGGGGAGTCACCACAGTCAGCCGACAACATCAGATCACAGTGCCGATTGACGCACTGAAGTCGGCCGGAATTCGAGTCGGCGATCGTCTGAGAGTCTCCTCAACTGCGGATGGTCGGATCGTGTTGGAACGCCAGGCCGATCGGGTCATGTCGTTTGCAGGTGTCCTCAGCGGCCGCCTCGATCCCTCGTTGATCAACGGGTTGCGGGACGAATGGGACTGACTGCTCTCGACACGGGGGTTCTCGTTGCCTTCCTGGACGGTTCAGATCCATTTCACCAGGCGGCCGTGAACGAGATGTTGATCGCGGCCGAGTGTGAGATGCTTCTCCCGGCTGTTGCCTATTCGGAGTTGGCAGTTGTGATGCTGGTGGCCGATGTTGGCCTCGATTTCCTCGACGAGGTACTGGCAGGGCTGAGGATCAAGGTCGGGAAGCTGGATCAGGCTGCGAGCGCGGCCGCTGCCGGGTTGCGGGCACACTCACTTCGCGATCGCCGCAGACGCCAGTGGCGGATGCCTGATGCTCTGGTAGTCGGTGAGGCTCTGGCCTGGGGGGCGGAGACACTCGTGACCACCGACGCCAGATGGCCGATGGTCCGGGCAGGCCTCGAGATCAAGGTGCTCAGGCCGCTCTAGTCACCCCATCGCTAGCTCTCTCGTGAGTCCGCTCTTATTGCTGTTGCTGTTGGGGTAGCGCGTGATGTGACCTATGCCCCTTCAGTGTTCGCTCGACTGAGCGCGATGCTGGTCGTATGTCGAGAGGCAGGGGCTAGCTGTGGTGTTCGGTTCATTGCATGGTCGACGCGTACTGGATTGGAAACTGAGCTGTGTGGCGGTGTGTGCCCTACTGGTCGGCGCCTGCAACGGGATCGACACCGAGGGCCCGGGCCCCATCGGGCCGGTGGGACCGGTCGGCGGCACCGAGAGCGGCGTTCCGGGGTCGGGTAATCGAACTACAGAATCACGCGAGGTCCCCGATTTCGACAAGCTGGTCTTCTTCAGCGAAGGAGAAGTGATCCTGACGCAGGCCGCGACGGTCTCGTTGTCGATCGAAGCCGACGACAACCTCCACGAGTACTTGACTACCGGCGTTTCTGACGGTGAACTCACAATCGTCACCGCCGACGACACCGACATCGCACCCAGCGAATCGATCGTATTCCGGGTTGGCATGGTGGACCTCACGAGGATCGAGTTGGCCGGCGCGGGTGCCATCACGGCCGAGAACCTGGATGCCTCCGAGCTCGAGGTAATCCTCTCAGGGACCGGCGACATCAGCGTCGATGGTCTACTCGCCGACGAAGTGGTCGTCGACCTCGGCGGAGTCGGAGTGATACGCCTGAAGGGCGAGGCAGGCCGGCAGCAGGTGATCGTGTCGGGTGTCGGGGAATACGACGGTGCCGACCTCACCAGTCGATCGGCAAGAGTCGAAACCTCAGGAACTGGAAAGGCGATCGTGCACGCCACCGATGAGCTCAACATCATCGTCTCGGAACTCGGCGAAGTTGCCTTCTACGGCTCTCCGACCCTCGAGCAGCAAATCGCCGAATCCGGCAAGATCACTCCGCTGGGGGCGAGATGAGAGGACGAGGACGAGCCTCCAGCGGAAGCCCACTGAGGTTCGTCGTCTCGGCGCTGGTCACGCTGTTGCTCGTCACGGGTTGCAGCAGCGGAACCGTGATATCCGAGGATGGTAGGGACATTCAATTCCGGTCGGGAGACTTCAATGTGGTCGGAGACCTACACCTTCCGGAGGGTGCCGGGCCCCATCCGGCGGTGATCGTGGTGCACGGCGACGGACCGCAGACCAGGACCAGCACGCCCGGCACCCAGACGATCATTGAACGATTCGGCGATGCCGGATTCGCCGTTTTTGTGTGGGACAAGCCCGGCAGCGGCAGCTCGACGGGCGAGTTCGGCGAGGGAAAGACGGTGACACAAAGGGCCGAGATACTCGCCGACGGGATCCAGGTTCTTGTCGATCATCCCGACATCAACGCGGATCGAATCGGGCTGTGGGGCATCAGTCAGGCCGGATGGGTGATGCCGAAGACCCTCGAGCTGTCCGACGATGTCGCCTTCATGATCGTTGTCAGTGGGGGAGGGGAGGACGGCATCGAACAGATCGCCTACCAACTCGGCCAGAACCTGGTTTGCGGCGGTGCTCCCCCCGAGCACGGTCGACTGGTCGAGGAACACTTCCCACCGACCGCCAAGGGTCCGACCTACGAGGACTACACCGAAGCGATGGAGGTATTGGTCGACATCGAAGGTTGGGAGAACTTCGCTGGACCCGAATTCAAGTCGGAGGAACAGTGGAAGCCGTGGCCGCCCGAAGGTGACTCGTATTTCGATCCGATGACCGTCATTCAGCAGACGACGATCCCCGTGCTGGCGGTATTCGGCGAGATGGATCGGTATATCGACCCTGTTCAAGGTGCGGAAGCCTGGGGGCGGGCACTCGCGTCGGCGGGCAACCCTGACTATCACGTCGAACTGATTTCTGGTGTCGGGCACACGATGCAGACCCAGAGTTCGATGTGTGGCACCGGGGGTTCAACATCCGACCGCTACCTCGAACTCCTCGACGAATGGATTCTCAAGCTCCAGCAGTGAAGCCACGAGGAGGCCACGGGGAGTCGACCGCACACTTCTCGATTGGGAAGTTTGGGTTTTCTCCCCGCCGCGGCGGCGACTGAGGGGCGTGGGGTGGTGCCGGGCATAGAATCGGGCCCTATGCAGATCAGCCTCTTCTTCGTTGGGATCCTTGTTGGAGGGTTTGTCTTTGGCGGGTTGGCGCGAATCATCGTTCCCGGCAGTCAGAGGTTGACCTGGTCGGAGACGACGTTGGTCGGTATCGCCGGGGCGGCGGTGGGTGCCCTCATCGTGAATGCCTCAACTTCCGACACCGACACCTTTGCCTTTCGGTGGGGGACATTGGTAGGTGTGCTGTTCGGATCGGTGCTGGTCCTGTTGGTGGTGACCCTGTTGATGAACCGATTCGGGTGGAGACAGCCGGTGGAGGAACGGTCATCGGCGGCTGATCTCATCGCTGCCGGAGAGAGCCACCACGTCGAGTTCAAACAGACGGCCCGCTGGAATTCTCACACGGAGCAGAAGGATCCCAAGCTCGAGCTGGTCATCGCCAAGACGGTCGCTGGTTTCCTGAACGCCGACGGTGGGACGCTGCTCATCGGGGTGTCCGATGATGGAACCGCAACTGGGCTCGACCACGATCTCAGCCTGATGAAAGAGCCCGACCTCGACCGCTACGAACTGTGGGCCTCCGATCACCTTGAACGATGTCTCGGAAAACCGGCGGTCGCCAACGTCAGGGTTACTTTCGAACTGGTAGCCAATAGCCAGGTCTGCAGAATCGATGTCGAAGCCTCCCCGGATCCGGTGTTCCTGGATGCACCAGGAGGGAACCGCGAAGCCGACATGTACGTGCGGATGGGGAACTCCACCCGCAAACTTCTCACCGACGACGCACTCGAATACTCACGCAATCACTGGCGCTAGATACGGACTCGTTATCCAGATGGGAACGGACGTAGTGGTCGGCCGTCTCCTCTACGAGACGGCGACAGGTGACCCCAGTCGGTCCAGGGCTGAGCGGTCGAAGCCTTTGATGATGAACCAGGCCGCCAGAACCATTTCTTGCACGGCAAGTGGAGCAATCAACACGATGGCGAGCGTGCCGGAGACCTCGGTGAAGAGCACCACGATCGCCAGCCCGCCAAGGACCGCGGCCATGACCATCCCCCAGCCAGAAATCCAGCGTGGCACGAGCGTGGACCTCCACAGCATCCAGTTCAGCATCAGCATTCCGACTACGAAGACGATGTTGTAGAGGGGGCCGGTCGTGCCCGACCAGGCCTCGCCTCCCATCAAGGTGCGCACGAGCAAGTCGAGCTGATCGGTGTTCTCTGTTGGTGATGCCACAAACTCTCGGGAAATCGCCAGCACCAGAAGGCGGTCGATTTCCATCTGGAAGAAGATTGCGGCTTCGAACAGGCGGAATGCCACGTAGCCGACGGCCAACGCTGCGCTGACGCGTCGCAACACCGGGTACAGCGCGATTGCGATCAGCGGGATTGCCAGCACGCAGGCGAACTCGATGAGGATGCCCAGTGCGATGTCGTTGCTCGCCCCTGCTGCCACGGTCAGGACATTGGGGTCGGTCAGGGCGGGCTTGTAGAGGGCCTCTCCAACGAATAGGAAAGCAGTGGCAATGATGAAGAAGATGCCGGCCCAGATCGCGTTGTTTCGATAGCTCGGTGCCGTTTCCATGGAGTCTTCTACCTTTCATTGCGGGGAGAAAGAACCAGGCCCCGGACGATTGAGCACTCCGGGCCTGACCCCTAGGTGGCTACTTCGACGCTACTCCACCGAATCCATCGCTCCAGAGGCTTAACACCCTGATGTCAAGGCAGACCGCGAGTATCTTCGAGCCCGGCTAAGAAAGCCGGCCGATCTCCAAAGCGTACCGGGTGGTGCAGTGATGGGCGCCGACGGTCTGTAGGGCGGGAGTGAGAGATGCCCACTGGATCGATGTACCGACCAGAAGTGGACAGGTGGAATTCACC
>JBLYYS010000210.1:0-9794 GCA_048550235.1 Acidimicrobiia bacterium
GCCAACCTACAACTCGCTCCACCCCGGCCTCCCGAACAGATGCGATATCCGTATTTCACGGAAGAAGTCAAACGAATGCTGCTGGCCGAGCCGGCCCTCGGTGCCACTGCTACTGACAGATACAACGCACTATTCCGGGGTGGGCTGCGAATTCAAACGACGCTCGACCCGTTGATGCAAGAGTCGGCCGAGCAGGCGGTCTCAGCCGCACTGCCGGTAGATGGACCCTCGGCGGCACTGGTCGCGGTCGAGCCTCGAACCGGATACGTTCGTGCCATCGTCGGTGGCGCCGACTTCTACAGCCCCACCGATCCGGTAGCACAGTTCAATCTTGCGACCCAAGGGCTCCGGCAAACCGGTTCGGCATTCAAGCCGTTTGCGCTTGCGGCTGCACTGGAGCATGGATTCACTCTGACCTCGACCTTCGCCGGTGGCTCCGCCGTCGTCGTCTCGACCAACTCCGGGCCCTGGGAAGTGGAAAACTACGGAGGGGCGAACTTCGGCAATCTCACTCTGCTTGACGGAACGGTTTGGTCCGTCAACGTCGTCTATGCCCAGCTAGTCGATGCGGTCGGTCCCCAGGCAGTCGTCGATTTGGCTAGAGCGGCGGGGATCACATCTGAGCTTCAACCCTTCCACTCCCTTGTCCTTGGGGCGCAGGAAGCATCAGTCATAGACATGGCTTCTGCCTACGGCACCTTCGCCGCCGAGGGGGTCCATATCACCCCGATATTCGTGACATCGATCGAAACCTCCGGAGGCGTCAACCTGTACGACGCGGTGCCGATCGTGACAGAAGCCATGGACCGGGGAGTCGCCCAACAGGTCACGGCCGCGTTGAGTGAGGTCGTGGCCCGTGGTACCGGTGCACGGGCCGCGATCGGTCGACCGGTAGCCGGCAAGACCGGTACATCTCAGGAGCACCGCGACGCGTGGTTTGTCGGATATACGCCGGAACTCGCAACCGCAGTGTGGGTCGGATACCCACAAGCCCAAATCGAGATGACGCCACCTGTCACCGACATCACCGTGACCGGAGGCAGCTGGCCTGCTCAAATCTGGAGCAGCTTCACGTCTTCGGCGCTCTCCGGGCTCGGATTCGGCCAGCTCGCCTCGGCCGACCTCGATGAACTGATAGCGGTAGATGTCGACGTCTCCACCGGCCTGCTGGCCGGGCCCCTGTGCCCGCGGGAGAATGTTCAACGCGTCTATTTGCCGGCGCACGAGGTCCCCTCTGTGATTTGTCACATCCACAACCCAGACGGCTTCGTCAACATCGGTACGGGGGAAGTGCCGCAGTTGATCGGACAGGGACTAGCCGGCGCAGTGCACCTGGCTGAGGAAGCGGGCTATCGGGTGTCGGTAGCCTATGCCGATGCTGGCAATCTTCCCGATGGCACGGTCTTCAATCAAGTGCCCTCTCCTGGGGAACCGGCCCAGTCAGGAAGCACGATAAGCATCATGGTGTCGGGTCCCGAACCGGGAACCGAGTTCCCCACCGTGATTGGATACCCGTTCCAGCAGGCGACCGCCAGATTGGATGAGATCGGAGCCGAATACGAACTGCGCTTCGAGTCGGAAGCGGATCCGGATGACGCCCGCAGGCGAACCGGCGTTGTGTGGAAGCAGGACCCGGCGGGTGGGGCTCTCAACGAAGGCACGATTGTTTTGTGGGTGAATCCCTGAGGCCGGTGCACCGCCCCGGCCGGTAGTAGGTAGTAGGTACTAGGTATCCGATCCCGCCAGGGTGAATCGCCACAGGCGGTCCGTTGCGCGCGAGATTCCGACGCGAGGACCGGCGGTGACGTGGTCTTCGATCTCCCCCGCCGGGGGCAGGAGGCGGATGGGGCCATCTACTAGAGATGTGCCGTCGTGGCTGCCATCGATGCCCATAGCTTCGCAAAGCTTGCCGGGGCCATCGACCAGATGGTCGATCCGACCACGCCTGCCCTCCATGGTCCGACGACCCTTGGCCGGCAGTCCGGCGCGGAGCAGGACCGCTCCACCTTCGCCTTCCGATCCGACTACAGCATTCGCGCACCAGTGGATGCCATAGGATCGGTAGACGTAGAGGGCGCCCGCCTCCAGGAACATGGAGGCGTTCCGCTTCGTAGGGCCGCGGTAGGCGTGGCTGGCCGGATCTGACGCACCGCCATAGGCTTCCAGCTCGGTCAGCTTCACTTCAGTCGTCGCGCCGCCCTCTCGACTCTGCAGGCGCCACCCGAGCAGACCGATCGCCGCCTCCGTGACCGGTCTACGGAGCAACTCCAACAGCCTTGCCGTCACTGGGTTAGGTGCAGCAGGATTCCCTTGAATGAGTGCATGCGGTTCTCGGCCTGGTCGAAGATCCTGGAACGAGCATGATCGGCCACTCCGTCGGTTACTTCCTCGCCGCGATGTGCCGGTAGGCAGTGCATGAAGACGGCGTTGTCGTTGGCGCGACCAAAGAGTTGCTCGTCGACCCGGTACGCCTCGAAAAGGCGCCGACGCTCGGCGGCTTCATCCTCTTGACCCATAGAAGCCCATACGTCGGTGTAGACGAAGTCTGAGCCCTCTACGGCTGCATTCACGTCGGGAGTGACCGTCACCGAGCTGTATTGCGAGGCCAGATCGACGTACTCGGGAAGCGGTTCGTAGCCCTCGGGGGCGGCGACCCGGACCTCGACGTCGAGCATGGCTGCCGCCACCATGAGTGAGTGGCAAACGTTGTTTCCATCGCCGATGAAGGTCAATACTGAACCCGCCAGCGGGCGCGCTTCCGACATCGTCTGTACATCGGCCAATGCCTGGCACGGGTGTTCGAGGTCCGACAAGAGGTTGATAACCGGCGCCTCGGCGTGCGCACCGATGATGTCCAGGTGTTCGTGTTCGAAGACTCGCAGCGCAAGGATGTCCAGGTATCGATCCAGGGTGCGCGCTACATCGGCAGGGGCCTCCCGCTTGCCCAATCCCACCTCTTCGTTGCGAAGCGTCATCGGGCGTCCGCCGAGTTGAGACACTGCAACCTCGGTGGACACGCGGGTCCGTGTCGACGGCTTCATGTAGAACAGGCCTACCTCCCGGCCGGAGAGGGCGGATCCGAACTCCGCCGGATTGCTCTTGGCCCGGACTGACAGATCGAGAGCGTTCTTGAGACCGTCCGCACCCAAGTCCGCTACACGCAGGTAATTCATGTCATGCACCTCTCAGTTGTCCGCCGGTGGCATCAGCCACTGCTGTGATGATCGCCTCCCGTTGGGGAGCGATCTCTTCGTTTGTCAAAGTGTGGTCCGGAGCCCGAAACACAAGTCGCATGGCAACACTCTTGTTGCCCTTACCAAGTGCCTCGCCCTGGAATTCGTCGAACACGCCTACGCTCTCGAGCCACTCCCCCGCCGACGCCTTCACGGCTTTGACCAAGGAGGCGGAGGGCAGGGACTCATCCACGACGAAGGCAAGATCAAACTCAACACGCGGGTACGTGCTGGGGGCATCTAGTTGCCAGAGTCCGCGATCCTCCAGCAAGGCTGAAAGCTCCAGCTCGGCTGCGATGACCCGCTCGCTCAACCCGAATGCTCGTGCGACTCCCGGATGCAGCTCTCCGATCACTCCCACCGATTCACCATCGAGCAAGACCTCTCCGGAGCGGCCGGGATGGTAGCCAGCCACGGCAGTCTGCCGAATGTCCCCCGTGAGGCCTAGTGCAGACAACAGGGCCCGAATTGCTCCCGCCGCTGCGAACACGTCGGCTGTGGATTCGGCTCCCTGGAGTCCAGTCGGTCCGACGCCGCCGGTGGCGACGAAGGCAAGGTGGACGGGTTGATGCGGTACACGAGGATCGTCAGGGTCCGGAGCGTTGAGAAATACGCGTCCGACTTCAAAGAGAGCTACGTCATCGATTCCGTGAGAGACATTGTATTGAACGGCCTTGAGGAGATTGGCCAGCAGGGTGGTACGGAGGTAGGCCTCCTCCTCACGAAGCGGGTTCCGAACCCGGATGGCCGAACGTCGGTCGTCGTCCATCGGAAGCTGGAGACTGTCCAACTCATCTCTGCCCAGGAAAGAGAATGTTTGGGCTTCGTGATATCCAAGGCCCGTCATGACTTCGCGAATCCTTCTGTCCCGCTTTTGAGAAGCAGATAGTCCACCCGCCGGTCCAGCCGGAAGTGTCTCCGCGAACTTGTCGTAACCGTGAAGGCGGGCGACCTCTTCGATTAGATCTGCCGGCCGGGTGAGATCTGGTCGAAAGGTCGGGATCGTCACCTGAAGAGGCGATTCGCCTGCGACCGTCATACTCAAACGGGTCAGCAACCCGGCGATCGTCTGGCGATCGAATCCAGATCCCAGGATGCGCTCTACTTCACTGATGTCCAATTCAACCTGCCAGGGCCGGATCGGAACCGGATACTCATCCTTGACGTCGTTGAAGGCCTGCCCTCCGGCAAACTCAACCATCAGATGGGCGGCACGACCTGCAGCCAGGGCGGGCAGGTTGGGGTCTACACCACGCTCGAAACGAGCCGATGCTTCCGTCCGCAAGCCGTGACGCTTCGAGGAAAACATGATTGAGGGCGGATGGAAGTGTGCCGCTTCGATGAGAACGCGGGTTGTGGTGTCCGTGACTTCTGACTCTTCTCCGCCCATGATTCCCGCGAAGGCAACGACTCTCTCGCCGTCGCAGATCATCAGGTCGAGAGCATCGAGCTTCCTCTCAACTCCATCGAGAGTGGTCAGGGTCTCATCCTTGTGCGCCCGACGTACCAGAATCCTCTCGCCCGCAACCTGGTCGAGGTCGAAACCGTGTAGCGGTTGGCCCATCTCGAGCAGCACGTAGTTGGTGATATCGACCACGTTGTTGATAGGCCGGACGTCTGACGCGCGCAGACGCATCTGCATCCACAGTGGTGATGGCCCAATCGAAACGCTGGCTACCTCGCGCCCCACATACCGAGGGCATCCCTTCGTATCCTCGATGTTGATCTCGACGGCCGATCGACGCTCGACTGTTTTCGGTTCAGCCGTCGGCATCCTCAATTCGGTTTCGTAGTAGGCAGCGAATTCTCGCGCCAGGCCGATCACGGACATAGCGTCCGGCCGATTGGGGGTGATGGAAAGATCGAAGACTACGTCGGGCAGTGGGACGTGGCTGCTGAAGTCTGAACCGATGGGTGTGTCCGGATCCAGCACCAGAATCCCCGAATGATCCTCACCCAGACCCAGTTCTGCCGAGGAGCAAATCATGCCGTGAGACGTGACGCCTCGAATCGTACGAACGCCGACCTCGAAGTCACCAGCCAGAACGGCGCCGGGAATTGAGACCGGCACGACGTCACCCGTTTCGAAATTCCAGGCACCGCAAACGACTTCCTGCAGCGACTCGCCCCCAATGTCGACACGACAGAACCGGAGCCGGTCGGCATTGGGATGCTTCTCGATTTCCAGGACCCTACCGACGACAACACCCGAGAATTCGGCTTCAAGGACTTCGTATCCCTCAACTTCATGCCCCAGTGAGGCGAAGACGGCCTCAACCTCGAGGGGATCCTGAGTTGGGATGTCAACGTATTCCTGAAGCCAGCGAAGAGAGACCTTCATGTGAACTGCCTCAGAACTCGCACGTCGTTCTCATAGAAATGCTTGATGTGACTGATTCCGTGGCGAACCATCGCCAGACGCTCGGCGCCCATGCCGAACGCGAATCCGGAGAGGCCCCCAGCGTCGTACCCGACTGCATCGAAGACATTCGGGTCGACCATCCCGCAACCCATCAACTCGATCCAACCGGAGCCGCTGCAAACGCGACAACCGGAACCGTCGCAGACGAAACACGAGACATGCATCTCGGCGGACGGCTCGGTGAATGGGAAGAAATGGGGTAAGAGACGGATCTTGCGATCGGCGCCGAAGAACTCTCTAGCGAAGTGGGCCAGCGTTCCTTTCAGATCTCCGAATGTGATGTTCTCGTCTACTGCAAGACCCTCGATTTGGTAGAAGACCGGCGAGTGCGTCGGATCAAGCGCGTCTGCGCGGAATGTTCTGCCCGGAACGACGATGTAGACAGGGGGTTCATTGTTCTCCATGTACCGGGCCTGCATCGGTGAAGTGTGGGTTCTGAGCAGCATCTCGTCGGCAGGATCTCCGTACTCCACATAGAGGGTGTCGGACTCGAGCCTGCTCGGGTGAGTCGGAGGAGTGTTGAGGGCATCGAAGTTGTACCAGGCCAGTTCGACTTCGGGTCCTGCTGCTACCTGATAGCCAAGCCCTACGAAGATATCGACGATTTCGTCGACCGTTTGGGTGAGTACGTGATGCATTCCCAGGGCCGGCTCGTGTGCTTCGAGAGTCACATCGACTCTGTCCTGTTCGAGGAGTCTGTCCTCGGCGGCACGTTCGAGCACGGTGCGCCGGTGGTCAATCAAAGCTTGCAACTGCGATTGAAGCTGATGTACTTGAGCGCCTACCTTTGGACGTTCCTCCGGAGGTAGCTGCCCAAGGCCGCGCCGTGTCGCGGCCAGGAGTGACTTCTTGCCTACGATTTCGGTCTCGAGTTCGGCGAGAGCTTCCAGCTCGGTCACCGCTTCAACGCGGTCCGGAGCTTCAGCTAGTAGTTGATCTAGTGATTCCATCGAATCGAGAGGTTAGTCGTGAGAGGGGGGCCCAAATCCGAGCCGGGCAACCATCTCGTAGAGGAGAATCGAACCCGCCACCGAGGCGTTGAGGCTCTCAATCTCCGCATGCATCGGAATCGTTACCTTCAGGTCACAGGCCTCAGAGATCTCTGCGGGGAGCCCATTCGCCTCCTGCCCCACCAACACGGCGGTCTTTTTCGACCCGCCAAGCACGGTGGGTGGTGAACCACCAAGTACTACCGCGGCTACGGTTCGGAAACCTCTCGTAGTGAGGTCCGATACGTCGGTGAGGCCCAATTCCATTGGCGTTCTGAAGTGAGCCCCAGCCGCCGACCTCAATACCTTCGGGCTCCACGGATCCACCGTTCCCGGTCCGACGACGACCCCACATCCGAAGGCGGCGGCCGTCCTTATCAGCGTACCGGCATTGCCCGGATCCCCTACTCCCCACAACACGATCGAGTTCTGATCGGAAACCCTGCTCGATAACGGAAGGTCAGCTACGGCAACGGGACCGCGTGGATGGGTGGTGGGTGCCAGACGATCCAGAACTGCCTGGGTGACGGGAACCAATTCGAAACCGGCGGCTCCGGCCAGTGTCGCCGTGAAGGCGTCCTCTTCGAGGGCGAACACCGGTCCAATGGTCAGTCCAGCGTCCGCAGCGGCTTCCAGGAGGTTGGGTCCCTCCAACAGAATCTTGCCAGATGAAGCTCTCTCCCGAGCGCGATGAAGCCGGACCGCAGCTGCCACGCGTTGATTGCGCGGCGAGCGGACCGGCTCCATAGATTGCTAGCTCTTTGCGGAAACGGCGGTCTCGACGAGCTGCCCGAATGCCTCGGGATCGTTGACTGCCATGTCGGCCAGCATCTTTCGATCGACTTCGATCTCAGCAGCCTTCAGACCGGCGATGAGCTGGCTGTAGGTCGTGCCATTTTGCCTGGCTGCGGCGTTGATGCGGCTGATCCACAGACGCCGGAAATCGCCCTTGCGAGCCCTCCGGTCGCTGTAGGAATCCTGCATCGCATGCATTGTCTGCTCGCGGGCCGCCCGGTACCTACGACTCCGGGCTCCGGTGTAACCCTTTGCCCGCTCCATCACCTTGCGGCGCTTCTTGTGGCCGTTGACGGCGCGTTTTACTCGTGCCATTACTCGTACTCCTAGCGTCCAAGCAGGCGGTTGACGCGCTTCTCGTCACCCTTGCTCAAATCTGCGTCCCCGGACAGCCGGCGATACCGGTTCACGCCTTTGGCCGTCTTCAGGTGACCGCGACCTGCTTGACGGCGCCGGACCTTTCCGGAACCCGTTACTTTGAACCGCTTCTGGGTTCCTTTGTGTGTCTTCATCTTCGGCATTAGTCCTCCGTCAGTCGCCGTCGCCGGCGTGGTCATCCTCAACATCTTCGACGACTTCTTCGACTGCCTCTTCAGGAGCCGTCTCTTTTTCCTGCGCTGCAAGTACCTCTTCCGGGGCCGCATCAGCTTCCGCTGCGGCAGCTGCCTCTATCGGTACCGTCGCTATTTCATCTGCCGCGACTGCGTCCGCAGGTGCCGTCACTGTCTCCTCCGCTACCACTGCCTCAACATCGGCTTTGTCGTCGGAGGCTGAGGCTCTTGCAGCCTCCCGGTCCGATCCACGGTGCGGATGCTCCGGGTGTCTCGCTTCCTTCGCAGCTGAGGCGAGATCCAAAGCTTTTCTCGTCGGTGCCATCACCATCGTCATGGTTCTGCCATCTTTTCGAGCGTGTTGCTCGACAATGGCGAACTCTTCGAGTTGCTCCATCAAGCGTTCGACGAGCCGGTGACCAAGTTCAGGACGTTCGTTCTCACGTCCGCGGAAACGGACCGTTACCTTGACCTTGTCTCCCTCGCAGAGGAACTCTTCCGCTCTCCGCCGAACGATATCGAAATCGTGGTCACCGATACGGGGCCGGAGCCTCACCTCTTTGATCACGGTCCTGGTCTGCTTCTTGCGAGCCTCTCGCTGCTTGACGGACTGCTCATACTTGTATTTGCCGTAGTCCATCATGCGGCACACGGGCGGTCGGGCCTCGGGAGCGACCTCAACGAGATCGAGACCGAGTTGGTCGGCGAGCCAAAGCGCCTCTTCGATCTTCTTGACTCCGATTTGTGACCCATCGGGTGCGACTACTCGCACCTCGCGTGCCCTGATTGCGTTGTTGACGCGTGGTTCGGCGATCTCGTGACCTCCTCTACGAGAAAAATGCAGCAAAGAAAGGTTTGCTGCATCGTCGTCGCTATCGACCACGGCTCACCTGAATGTGGCCGGGTGGGAAGCAGCATGCCTCCTCTTGGCTCTCTGTTGTCCGGTGCAGTATACGGAACTCGCGCCGAAGTTCAATGTCGGTGAGCTGTGGTTTGTCAGATCGGCTCGAGATCCAGGTAGTGGGTCTAGGTTTGGATCCCTCGAAGAACGTTTGCCATCGTGATTGCGGCCAACGCTGCTTCTGCTCCTTTGTTGCCGGGACCAGGCCGGCTGCGCTCTCTGGCGTGTCCGATATCGCGCACGGTCAACACTGCGTTCCCGATAGGGATACCGGTCGCCAAGCCGATCTGAGTAATCGCGTTCGAAGTCTGGGTGGCGACGTGCTCATAGTGATCCGTCTCGCCTTCGATGACGGCCCCGATCGCCACGACCGCATCATGACCGGCCTCACAGAGTCCCAGCAGTGCTGATCCAAGCTCCAACGCACCGGGCACCCGTACGATTGTGCACTCCTCAACCCCCGCTTGCTCGAGAGAATCGAGGGCGCCGTCCAGCAAGGCCTCTGTGATCGTTGCGTTGAACTGCGATACCGCAACTCCAACTTTCACGCCCTTCCCATCACCCGATCCGGTGACTTCATGCCTGCGCATCCGACACCTCCGGCAGATCGAGGATGTGTCCCATCTTGTCGACTTTCGCCCTCAGGTATTCGAGGTTCTCCGGGTTGGGCGTCGTCTCGAGCGGCATTCGTTCGGTGATAGTGAGCCCGTACCCCTCGATTCCGGCCCGTTTGGTCGGGTTGTTCGTCAGGAGTCGCATCGTGGTGACACCAAGATCGCTGAGGATCTGTGCTCCGACACCGTAATCCCTGGCATCGGCCGGGAATCCGAGGTCGAGGTTCGCTTCTACGGTATCCCGGCCCTGGTCCTGAAGCGCGTACGCAGCAAGTTTGTGAGCCAGACC
>JBLYYS010000211.1:0-2679 GCA_048550235.1 Acidimicrobiia bacterium
CTCGTCGCGTCGCGGAACGGGATGAACATGTCGCCCACTTCGCCGTGCAGGACCACCATACGGCGCGAGCCGTCGACGAACCACAGACTGACGTAGCCAGCCAAACGAAATGCGCTGGTGGCGCCGGTAGATGAAGTGATATCGAGCTTGCCGTCGACCCGAGTGAACCTACCGATCCACACCATCTGAGGATCTACGTCGAAGTAGTCCAATCCGGTGAACGTCGCGAGGTGTTCCTCCGGGATCGGCGACGTGTAGTGCGTCCGAAAGTGCTCATCGCGTTCGGCGCGACGAGCAAGAAGATCCGCGGTGTCGTACGTGTGGTTCATGGGCGACTGCGAAGTATTGCAGCCAATCCTCTCCATCGGCCACTTCGACCCGGACGCCTGCCAGACTCAGCCCATGCGTGCAATGCGACTCGGCAGACCTGGACCGATCAACGAAGCTCCTCTCGAG
Source organism: Acidimicrobiia bacterium (assembly GCA_048550235.1). GTDB lineage: Bacteria > Actinomycetota > Acidimicrobiia > Spongiisociales > JAHEDJ01 > JAHEDJ01. The sequence goes on from JBLYYS010000211.1 coordinate 457, forward strand.
CGCGTCGACTTGCCGGATCTCGAACCTGCCCCATTGGAGCTAACCATCGAGGTGCGCGCTTGCGCGGTATGTCGAACGGATCTTCAGGTCGTCGAAGGCGATCTGGTCGCGCATCGTACCCCGATCATTCCAGGGCACCAGATCGTCGGTGTCGTGAAGGCTGTCGGTGCAGGAGTTGAGAATTGGGCTGTAGGCGATCGGGTTGGCGCGGGTTGGATGGCAGGCACATGTGGCGAGTGTCGGTTCTGTACCTCCGGACGTGAGAACCTCTGTCGCTACGCCCGTTTCGCGGGCTGGAGCCGCAACGGTGGGTTTGCAGACCAGTTCAGCGTCCGAGCCGACTTCGCCTTCCCCGTTCACGGTGGCAGACCCGATCTCGAAGTAGCCCCTTTGCTGTGCGGCGGAGTCATCGGATACCGCGCTCTGAAAACCTGTGGAATCGAATCCGGCGGCCGACTCGGCTTGTTCGGATTCGGGGCATCGGCCTCACTGGCCATTCAGGTCGCTACTCATTGGAATTGCGAGGTCTTCGTCTTCACCCGCTCCGAATCCGAACGGCAGCGTGCCATCGATCTGGGTGCTGTGTGGACCGGCGGCTACGAGGACGCGGCTCCGGAATTGCTCGATGCGGCCGTGACGTTTGCTCCGGTCGGATCGGTGGTGATCCATGCCCTAAGAGCGGTTGATAGGGGAGCGACGGTGGCAATCAATGCGATCCACCTCGATGAGATCCCCGCATTTGACTACGACGACTTGTGGCTCGAGCGGCAGATTCGCAGTGTCGCCAACTACACCCGCACCGACGCGGCCGAGTTTCTCCAGCTTGCAGCAGACCTCCCAATCCGTGCGAGCGTCGAGGTTTTCCAGTTGGAGCGAGCAAACGAGGCTCTTTCCCGCTTGAAACAGGGGACCATCTCCGGAGCTGCCGTTCTAGTAGTCGAGTAGCCCGGACGGGTTGGGATCCAAGTTCCCAAGAGGATCCCCTTCTGGCGGCCTCTTCGGGGATGACTAGTTATTACGTGTGCAAAAACTTTGGGTCCGCGGGTATTGGACTAGTTGCCGATGAAATCACACGGAAGTTACCCGAAAGTATTGAAAGGGCTGGGAGCCTATGCACGCTTTCTCTGTTGATCGCTCGAACCTGAGCCGACTTGCTACTGCCTTGCTCACTGCGGCACTCGCGATGTCGGTTCTCTTCTTGCCGCCAAAGGCGGCGTCCTCTGATGAGACCGCAAGGTTCATCGTGCAACAGACGGCTAATGCGGGCGAGATGCCAGAGGTTTACGTTGAACAACTCGGTGGCACGGTTGTCGAACAGGTGAGTCTGATCGACGGTTTCATTGCCGACCTTCCGGTCGGTGCCGCGACCGCGTTGCAGTCACATCCCGAGGTTGCTTCCGTTACTCCCGACTCTTCCGTTCAGTTCCTCGAAGCCGCCTCTGACTCAGTCGGCATCTGGGAGACCGCATCCGCATATACCGATCCGTTCTATTCGAAGGGAGCTTTGAACAGGGTCTCCCGCCAGATCGATGCAGATGACGCATGGCAGTATGGATACGCCGGTGACGGCATTGGTGTCGCCTTGATCGATTCCGGGGTAGCCCCAGTCGCCGGTCTCTCCTCGTCGGGCAAGCTCATCAACGGACCCGACCTCTCGTTCGAATCCCAGTCCGACGAGCTTCGATATGTAGACACCTTCGGGCACGGCACCCACCTGGCAGGCATCATCGCCGGCCGGGACAAAGTCGATGATGACGAATACGACGAGGCAGCCGAGGAGGGTGACTTCATCGGAGTGGCCCCGGATGCGACGTTGATTTCGATCAAGACTGCCAACTTCGATGGAGCAACCGACGTCTCGCAGGTCATCGCCGCCATCGATTGGGTCGTCCAGCATCGCAATGACAATGGAATGAACATCCGGGTACTGAATCTGTCGTTTGGAACAGATGGAGTTCAGGACTACCTCCTCGACCCACTAGCTTTTGCCGTTGAGCAAGCATGGAAAGCAGGCATTGTCGTCGTGGTGGCTGCCGGCAACGACGGAAACCAGTCGCTATTGCGGAACCCGGCGTCGGACCCTTACGTCATCGCCGTTGGGGCTGCCGATGGTAATGGAGTGGCGGATTTCAGCAGTTGTGGCACAAAGGAGCGGCATGTCGATCTCGTCGCTCCCGGCAAATCGATAATCAGTCTCCGGAATCCGGGTTCGAATGCCGACAC
>JBLYYS010000212.1:0-7700 GCA_048550235.1 Acidimicrobiia bacterium
ACGAACAGAGAGAGTTGAGCTTTGCCGGTCTTCTCATCGATGCCGGTCCTAGTGACTACCAGGATGTCGTCGGCTTCATCAACGGCCGAGATGTAGTACTTCTGCCCGTTGAGCCGATAGACATCTCCATCGCGGGTGGCGGTAGTAGACAACCGATGCGAGTTGGATCCGGCATCCGGCTCGGTAATTGCGAAGGCGATACGACGCTCACCGGAAGCCAAGCCGGGAAGCCACTCTTGCCTCTGGCCATCGGTTCCGAACTTCGTGATGATGGACCCGGCGATGGCGGGCGAGACGATGAGAATCAGCAGCGGCAGCCCCTGCACCGCCAGTTCTTCGCAGACGATCGACAACTCGTAGATCCCCATACCGCCGCCGCCGTACTCCTCAGGGATATTCACACCGATGAACCCACCGGCTGCAAGTGCCTCCCACAACTCCTCGACCTTCTCGCCCCGACGGCCACGTTCTGCGTAGTACTCGTGCCCGAAGTCCGTGGCGATGTCGGCGATCGCCTGACGAAGCATCGTCTGCTCTTGGGTCTCCTGGAAGTCCACCAACCGCCTCCTGGTGTTTTAGCGAAGGCTAGACGGGTCCGCGGTTGATCGGATCTCCTGACTGACCCGCCGACTCCACGGGGTGGGTCAATCCGGCGTTGTGTCGTAAATCAGGCGAACTGCTCCGCTGGAGTAGCCGGTGTGCTCCTTGAGTCGCATCGGTCCGGAATAGGGCTCGAGGAACAGAGGAACCCCCTCTCCCAAGGCTTCCGGCATGATCATGAGATCTAGGGTGTCGATCGCGCCGCCCTTCAGGCCTTCGCTGATGACTTTCGCTCCACCGTGCACCCACAGTCGCTTCGGCGTGACTGCCGAGAAGGCGCGTATGGCCTCCGCCGTCGGCTGTGCCGCGAAGGTAACGTCTGCCCCTTCCGGCACAGCGAGGCCGGTCCTGGTGGTCAGCACCATTGTTGGCATGTCGCCCCACAACCACCCGAACCCGACCGACATCTCGTAGGTGTCCCGACCCATGATGAGAGCGCCGATCGTGTCGGTGAACTCCTCGAAGTTGAAGTCCTCCATCGGGTACTTTTCCAGGAAATCGACGGAGCCATCGGGGCGAGCAATGAAGCCGTCGAGGGTTAGGGCGAGGCTGGCAACGATGTCTGTTTCCTGCATAGGCATCCCCCAGGGTTTCGTGAACGGTCGAGCGTTCGATCGTAGAGTGGCCAACTTCTACCATGACCCTACCGACGACTGGAAGGGTCCGATGACCGACGGCGCAACCACAGGTTGGTTCGACAACTCACTACGCGCCCTGGTGGCCTCCAACGTGGTCACGCTGGTCATCGCCCTCGTTGAAGACTGGTCGATCGCCCCCTTGCTGTTCATCTATTGGGGCCAGAGCGTCGTGATCGGCGGATTCCACATCAAGCGAATCCTCAACCTCGACGAGTTCACAACCGCCGGACTGAAGATGAACGGCCGACCTGTCGACGCTACGGAGAAGTCAAAACGACAGATAGCCGCCTTCTTCGCCATGCACTACGGCTTCTTTCACTTGGTCTATTTCGTTTTCGTGGTCACAGGCATCAACTCCTACGGCGGCCTCGATCCACGCGCCTGGTGGGCGTTGGTAGGGGGCGTGGCGATCTTCGCGGTCAATCACTTCTTCTCTTACCTACAAAACCGCGACCTCGACAGTCGAGGCAAACCGAACATCGGGACCATGCTGTTCCTCCCATACGCTCGGATTCTCCCGATGCATCTGCTGATCGTGATGGGAGCAGCCTTCGGCGGAGGAAGCCGGGCAGTGCTGACCATATTCATCGTTCTGAAAACGATCGCCGACGCCATCATGCACGTGGTGGAACACCGGGCGCTGAGAAAGCGAACAGCAACCGCTCGTTAGTGCATCCAACTCCGCCTCAAAGTGCCACAGTGTTTCCTCCCCCAGGAGCGGAGCGACGTTGGGGGAGGTGCCGGCAAGCACCTGCTTGCCGGCGGAGGGGGTCCTACGCTGCCCTCTCCTTGATGATCTTGGGAATGCTGATTCGTCTGATCGCCCGCAATCCCGGGATCTGACTGATGAACGCAACTGCGATCATGGCCAGCGAGGCCCAAACGAAGGTCATCGGCTTCACGTACAGATCGAACGAGAACATGTCGCTGCTGAAGGTCCTCAATGCGGCCTGTGACAAGTAGTAGCCGGCCACGAGTCCGATCGGAATCCCCATCATCACCACGATCAGGTTCTCAGTAGTGATCAAGCGACTGATCGAGCGTCGGTCGGTCCCCACCGCCAGCAGGGTCGCAACCTCACGTGACCGCTCGGCGATATTCACGCTCATCGCGTTGAATATCAAAGCGAACGCCATCGCTCCACCGAAGACGAGCATCACTCCGACGAAGGCATAGAAGAGCACCATGAACTGCTGCATCATGTCGAACAGCGCCTTCGAGTCATTGAATGCTGCAACTGCAGAGAGGTCCGTGATGGCGGAACGGAGATCGGACCCTTCGACGCCGTCCTCATAGCGAATCAGCGCCGAACCGGCCGGCAACCGGAGGCCGGTCAGCTCTTCCACCCGCTCAGTTGACAGATAGGCAAGGGTCCCGAGCGGTTCATCGAGGAACCCACCGATCTCGGCCTCGAATGATGTCCCGATGGCTCCAACCTGAATCTCGATCGAATCACCAACCTCCACGTCGAGGAGATCTCCTACCGCCTTTCCGACCAGCAACCCGGACGAACGGAAGTCGAGCCAGTCGCCGTCGACGGATAGAAAGCGGTGCATTTCGGTATCTGATGGCAACGCCACCAGGGCCGTGTCGTAGCCCTCACTGCCGGCAACCAACCTGGCCGGGACTTCGAGGCTCGCTTCGACCACGTCGATTCCGTCGACCCCACCGATTGCCGTCAGTTCAGCATCGCCAACCGGACCCGTGAAGTAGACCGTGGCATCCTCCTGCTGGATCTCGACGAACTGAGTGTCCATGAGGTGAGTGATGGTGTCGATCATGCCCCACGACACCAACACCAGCATCAGAGAGAGAACCACCCCGACGATCGTGTAGAGAGTGCGGCGGGGATTGCGCCCGATCCCTCGCAAGGCCATCCGCCATCGAATCGGGAGTCTCCGCAACGGCGGAACTAGCCGCTCGATTAGGCTCGACCGCCCTCCACCCGTTGGGGTTTCGCCGCGCATCGCTTCGGCTGGACGGATCCGCGATGCAACCAGCGCCGGTGCCAGGGCAGCTACAAAGGCCGCTCCAACGCCGAACAGGATTCCGCCTATTGCATTGACCGGGTGGAACTCGATGAGAGTCACCGGAATCGCCAGCATCCCGGTGTACATGCTCGTGATGAGGCCTGCCAGCAAGGCTCCGACGATGGCACCCGGAACCGCGGCGATCAAGCCCGGAACCACTCCATAACCGAGGTAGTGCTTGAGTACTTTTCGCCTGGTCATACCGTTGGCCAGCATCGCTCCGATGTGAGGCCGTTGAGCGTGCACGAGGCGACTGATCATCACGTACGACGCCAGTCCTGCGGCAGTGAGAAACAGCAACGGAAAGAACCCGGCCATCTCCTCAAAGCCCTTGATGTCCTCCTCGAGCGCCGCGTTCGACGACTGCTCGGCCCGCGTGTAGTCACCGGTTGCCCCGGCGGCCGCAGCAATGCCCGAGAGCTGCTCGACCAGTGTGTCGTTCTCGGTGCCATCGTCGAAATAGACGGCCAGCTCATTCGGCCCGGAGGCAGTCAACGTTCTGGTGAAGTCCTCGGTGGCAAACACCACGCCGAAGTTCTCGGGAGTAGTGATCAGCTCCTGCCGGCTGCGAGCCGGCCATATGTACTCAGGCGACGCGACCACCCCGGACACCTCGGCGGCAATCCACCGGTCCCCCAGAAGGAGGTCCACGCTGTCGCCCGGGCCGATTTCGAAGTGATTGGCCATGTGCTCTTCAACAAGCACGGCCTCGCCTGCCGCTAGATAGGAGCCCTCGATGATCTCGAGTTGATTCACCAGCGCCTGCTCGCCTGCCGGTACACCCACCACGCGACCGAGCATCTTCACTCCATCAACGTGAAGCGGATGGTCGGCGACGGTCCTGACCGCAACCGACTCGACTCCATCGACCTCGGCCACCGTGACCGCCATGGTCTCAACGTCGCCGCCGACGTAGGTGACGTTGGCGAAGCGAAAGTCCGTGAAAGTGGCCTGGTATGAGGCGTCCAGGTTCAGATAGGAGTCATAGGAAGCTACAAACATCGCGACTCCCAGAAACACAGTGACTGCGATCGCAATGAACTGCGCTCTATTTCGGCGAATGTCGCGCCAGAGCTTCCTATTGAGTGTCGTCACCATGTCAGTGCCTCGGCCTCCACGGGAGACTCGATTCGTGTGTCATCGGCGATCATTCCAGACCGAAGTCGCAGCACCCGATCTGCCATTTCGCCTACTGCGGCATTGTGGGTGACCAGCAAGACCGTCTGGTTGTTCCGGCGATTCAGGTCCCGAAGCAGTCCGAGGATCATCCGCCCTGTTTCGAAATCGAGCTCACCCGTCGGCTCGTCGCACAACAGAATCGGTGGCTCCTTGGCCAGAGCCCTGGCGATGGCCACTCGCTGTTGCTCCCCGCCGGACAGCTGTGAAGGGAAGTGATTTGCTCTGTCGCTCAAGCCGACTAGTTCGAGAACTTCGCGGGCCCGATCTCCTCCGTCGTGACCCGTCAACTCGGCGACGAGCTCCACATTCTCTGCGGCGGTGAGGGTGGGGATCAGGTTGAAAAACTGGAAGATGAAGCCGACCTGTGAACGACGATACGCTATCTGTTCATCGGTGTTCAGCGCGGTGACATCCGTTCCGTTGACGGTCAGAGAACCGGCGGTGACATCATCGATAGCTCCAGTCAGGTTCAGAGCCGTCGTCTTTCCAGAACCACTGGGCCCGAGGAGAACCGTGAACTCACCGGACGGAATCTCCAGGTCCACGTTGCGCAACGCACGGACCGCACCGGCCCCCTCCCCATAGGTCTTGTCGACTTGTTTCATGATGATGGACATTGGCGCTCCTAGGGATTGATTCCTTTGAAGACGAGTTCCACCCGTCGGGCGACACTGTCGATGAGGTCGGCCTGGGTGAAGCCTTCAAGACTCAAGTGCATTAGTAGTTCAGTGATCAGAACCGAGTAGAGAACGAATACGGCATCGTCGATCGAGATCTCCGCCGAGAGGCGACCTGCGTCACGGTGCACTGTCAACACGCCGGATAGCTGGGTGAGAAGCTGGCCATCGAGTCGGGCGAGTTCCTGAACCGCCTCACCACCACCGAGGCTGAATCGAAGCACCTCTTTGAGCAGCTCAGTATCGGTGGCCACCATTACGTCGAGGTAGGCGTTGAACAGATGCGTCACGGCTGCCAGCGGGTCGACGTCCTCAGACACTGCCTCTCCCCCAGCCTCGAGCATCTCCCCAACCTCGTCTTCGAAGAGCGCTATGAGCAATGACTGCTTCGATCCGAAGTAGTTGTAGAGAGTCCCGACCGAAACCTCAGCGTCGGCGGCGATCAGTTCCATCTTGGCTGCCTCGATTCCATCCGCAGCGAAACGGGCGGAAGCCGCAGCGAGGATGGCCCTGGTCGTCTTCTCCTTCTTGAGCTGCCGAAGTGACATATTCTTGAACCTTCTCTATTTTTAGAGTCGATTCAAGTTTAGGGAAGACGTCGGCAGCCCGGGGCACTGGAGGTCCCAAGCGCGAGAGTCGGAAGGCCCATGTGAGTCGCTGGTGGCGAGTCGCGAGTCGCAGGGACGTTCCAGGTGGCCCTCACCGCCAACTCAGTCCGAGAACGGAGCCAATTGCCAATCGCCTTCCGCTCCCCCTCGGAGGAGGAAACGTTGCCGTGGGCGAGGGCGTCGTACCCGCTCGACATGTGCCGTTGTTAGCGGTTCACAGGGCTTGATGTGGCCAGCTCAGCGACCGAGGAGGTATTGCTCGAAGACACCCGCAGCCGTTATGAGCGAGTAGCTAGTTGACGTCAACCGGTGATGACGAACTCAGCTATTTCTCCTACCCGGTAGTGGGGCACTTGGTCTTCCAGGTCCGCCGCTGTAGGTCTGCCGATGCTCATTTGAGCTGCCGCCTCGGCAGGATCGGTCCCAACACCGATGATGCACAGGATCAGATACCGGCCCGGCTCAACGGGACGATTGCTGCGGCTGTACACGACAGCATCCTCGCCATATTCTGCGCCGATTATCACCTCAGTTGTGCCGAATCTTGCTGTCCCTTCAGCGTCGGTGATGTCGACGACGTCGAGCATCGCAAAGTCAGCCAGCGTTCGTTCATCGGTCGAGTCGAGTCTGATGACGAACATCATGTGGTATTCGTCCGAGCTTTCATTGATGTGTTCAAGTGGTGACCCTGACTCAACGATCGCCGGGACACCCCGGTACTCGTAGTCGAAGGAAGTGATCTCGATGGCTTCCAAGGCCGCCACCGTGGTCGACGTCGTTACGGTCGTCGGGGCCGCAGTTTCGGGGGCAGTGTCAGCAGTCACCGTCGTAGTCGACGCCATCGTCGTGGTCGATGCTGATGTAGCGGTCGTGGTAACCGTCGCTGCATCCACAGACGTTGAGGCCGTAGAAGCAACATCACCGCCACAGGCTGTGCCGATGAGAACCAGCGCAAGAACAAGCATTACGAACCGACCGACAGAAGCCATGACAATCCCCCCTCAAGGCAAACGGATAGAACAGACTCAACCATACACAGTGCACCTGCCTAGCAGGTACGCCTTTCCGGCAATACGCGTTCTCCTCAGATGGCATTCGGAACGCTGCCATGTACCAGCGTGACGTGTCGCATCGGCGACGGATGCCGGACCTCGGCATGGAGCCGCACGCATCAGTCGGAATGAGTGGGTGATCCGTCGCCGGTGTGGCGGACGGTTGGTGTTGCCTAGGGTGGTGACGCAGATTCTCTGGGAATGAAGACGTTGTACCCGCCGTCGGTGTGGTCGCTGCGCAGCTTCATCATGCTGATTCCAAGTCCGTAGCAGCGGATCTTCGGTTCAGGCACGAGCTTCAGAAACACCGGAGCGGCCTCTTCGAGCCATAACGCATTGTCCCGAAGGATGCGGTGCTGCTCGAAGGCCCAACGACCGTCCGGGGCGCTGAAGGGCACGATCTCCGATGTTCCGCGAAGAGTCACGCAGTTGGAGGGGACGAAGCTGAGTATGCGGTGTGGGAACGGGATGACGAGCGTCGAATTCGGATTGGCGAGTACATTGCGCACCTTGACATAGTGCTCCTGGGTGAGGATGTAGATGGCCAGCGGAGAAGACGGAGGCGACACCCCGTAGAGGACCCCGGTCGCATGCGGGCGCCCTTGGGAGTCAATAGTCGTGTAGATCCCGAAGGTCTTTTTCCGGATGGCGGCCTCGACGTAATCGTAGGTCGGAGATGACACTGTCTGGAGACCTCCTCGATTCGATGTGATCCAATTGTTTGCCTGCGCCGACCCTGTTTGTAGGGCCGAACGACACTTGGTGACCGCCGGCACAGAATGGGTCCACACTGCCCCAACCCAACGACCTCAACCTTCAGAGGAGGAAACATCGGGTCTCTCCCACCCAGCACCCTTGAGATCGGGGCTCACAGCCCACAGCCCATAGCCCCCTGCCGGCAAATCAGCTCAAAACC
>JBLYYS010000213.1:0-2560 GCA_048550235.1 Acidimicrobiia bacterium
CTGTGGTCATCCCCTCAGCGAGGTTCTCGGCGAAGTACACGTTGATCAGCTCGGTCAGTCCGACGGTGTCCTTGTGACCGATACCGAAACCGGTATTGCCCATCCAGGCAGCCGCACCGGCTTGCGCGAAAGTCTGCGACCAGTCTTGCGCGAGGCTGGCATCTGCCACAACGTTGTCGGCGATCGATAGCGCCGCGTTGCAGCCGACGCTGAAGATGATCTTGTTGTCATAGTCGGGTGCCAGTGCTCCTAGGAAGTCGCCTGTTGTGTAGCGGTCGTCGAGGTCGGCCGGCACTAGGAGGTTGGGAGCGAAGTGAGCGTTCAACGAGAAGATGTCGGGTGCCGATTGCAGCTTCGTGTCAATCGCCGACGAGCCCCAACCTTGTCCGATGAGATCCGTGTCAACTGTCGCTCCGTCGATCAGGCTTGCCAGCGGGCCGACGGTCGCCAGTCCGCCATCCGTGAGGAAGTCGTAGGCGCTGATGGTCGCGGTTGTCGGATCGAGCGTGCCGCCGTTCAGAATCGAGCTATCGATGAGGCCTATTACCTCGTCCGGTCCCTCAACCAATCGACCGACTCCGACCTCGGGTACGAACAGCTCATCGTTCAGCCATGCAACGGGGTCACCGTCCCCGTACACATCATCGGTGAGGATGTGTTCTGTGAGGAAGCTTCCGTAGAGAGCGGAGTCGGTTGGGAAGGCTCCGGCGATGCTGGCCTGGTTGGCGTCGCTCAGTTGATCGGCCTTGCGGGCGAACGGCAGGATCTCGTCACCACCGACGATGAGGACGTAGTCGAGGTCGCCGTAGCCGTCCACGATGCTGCTCACTGCGCCGACGTAATCGTTGGCGGCGTACGGTGAACAAGCCTCCTGATCCCAGGCGTCGGACGCGCTCCGAACGGCCGGATCGTCGTCAACGTTGATAATTTCCAGCGTGATGCCGCTTGGCGTATTGAGCGCCAGCTGGGCAAGAGCGGCGGCCACTGCATTCGCGGCCTCGACTCCATAGGTCATCGCCCAACGCTCGTAGTTGAACAAAGCGATCGCGTTGGCGCCGCCGTTGAGGCTCAACCCGGTTGCGGTTGACCGGACACCGGTCAACGTTGCATCGGCGCCAAGGCCGAAACGGGCGTCGCGTGCGGAGGCGACGTCAGGGTTGAAGCAGTTCGGAACCTCCGGCGGGAGGGATGCCCTGACTCTCAGGACGAACGGTTCGTTGCTGAAGTTGCCGTTGTAGCTGGCTACTTCGATGGTGTAGGAACCGTCGTTGGCGTCCGAGATGATCTCGATTTCCTCGTCGGCGTCACCCGGATTGGCAGAGATTCCACCGAGGGGCTGGTCGAGCAGCAGAGAGTCGGTCAGCGCCGACGGGTTTTGAACGGTATCGATCGCATCACGGCCGTTGTCCAGCAATGGGGTACTGGACAGCGGGCGCAGTGACTGGTCGGCGGCGCTCACGTCTTCGTCCTGCAGAGGACGGTAGAAGGCGATGTCCTGATCGCCGGGATTCTTGAGGAACACAGTGATCCGGGTGTTCGAGGGGAAGGGGAGATCCCCCGACTCGGTCGGGAACGTGGCCGGTAGCGTGAAGTTGAACGGATCACTGTCGTCCGGAACGCCGATGTGCGCGAGCACGAGTTCATTCGTCGCCACGTCGGGGGCACTCGTCGGGTCGTTGTCGGCTGCGGTTTCGAAGTTCTCAACGACGGTCACCGACGCTTGATCGCTGAGCACCGTCGGTTCCTCAGGACCGACGTCAATAGACGCGTCCACCGTGAATGTGCCCAGCTGTATGTAGGGCCTCACCGGCACAAGCAGCTGATAGGAGGCACCGGGTTCGAGATCGGCGAGTTCGATCGAGACCGTCCAGACGGCATCGTCTTCGGTGCCGATCTCACCGTCTCCATTGACATCTTCGAGTACGGAAGTGATCGATCCCGGACCATTGAGGATCGGAGCAGACCTGCTGTCCAGCAGGAATCGTTCCGGTAGCGTGAACTCAACCAAGCCCGGGACAGGGTCCCCGCTGCCGACCACCTCGAAGGTGAGGGAGTAGTTGAAGCTGCTGCCGTCCGGATCGAGGTCCTGGAGGCGCGGAGCGTCGAGGATTTCCTCCTCAAACGGGTACTTCTGAGCCTCCAGCATCGAGAGCAGGACTGTGCCGAGCGTGACGCTCTCCTTGAGGACTCCCCCTAGCTCGACCGCATCGGCGAGAGAGCCACTGAAGGTTCCGCAACTGGGAATCGCGCAGATGGCTTCTTTGCCGTCGACGCTGAAGTCATCAACCTGGATGAAGTCGACCGCACTGATGAAATCGACTGCGGAGATGAAGTCAACGGGACTGATGAAATCGACCGGCGAGATGAAGTCCACGGGACTGATGAAGTCGACCGCTGAGATGAAGTCCACGGCGGAGATCGAGGCAAGCGATGCGCCCTGGACCTCGAGCGACGCCAGGGTCGTCGTGTCCGTCAGCGCGATATTCGGTGGGTTCTCTTCCGAGTCGACCGGCCCCATCGGGATGTCGTCGTCACCGGTTCCCGGAATGCCATCGGGACC
>JBLYYS010000214.1:0-8564 GCA_048550235.1 Acidimicrobiia bacterium
ATCAAATGACCAAGAGTGTGGGGTGCCTCGGCACCCCACACTCAGTTAACTGCCGGTCCTTTGCAGGCGATGAACGGTGACGCTCATCTCATCATCGAGGATGCTCTCGGACGGATCGACCACCACCGATACCGGATAGCCGAGTTGCTCGTCATAGGTCACACTGATGAAGTCGGCATCCGTGTGCTCCTCGACGAACTCGAAGATGGACTCGATCGTTCCATCCACGATCTCGCCAACTGCGACAGGACTATCAGGCGAGCCGACTCGCTTCACCTCCGCCCCGCTACCAACTACCGAAACGTTGAACGGACCGGCCACCTCCGGGGGACAGAAGCAGTCGAGGGTGAGTTCGTACTCGTACGCTCCCAGGCCGGCTTCAATCCACGTTGCTCGGTGGTCTTCCAGCGTCGATTCGAACTCAGTTCCTGTGCAGGAACCGAGCAGCAGCATGGCGGCGAGCAACGAGATCATTCGCATGGCAACCACATGTTCCCACCTTGCGACGCAACAGCCAACCTGTCGGCCATCCTCCTGCCTGGAGGTATGGTTGCCACGTGAGTTTCTCCAAGTTCCCAGTTCCAGTCCGTCCCGATCTCGTTGAAGCGCTTCGCAAGGAGTGGGTCCTCCTGAGTTCACCGGGAACCTGGTGGACCGCCGGGGAACGTGTAGCCATCGCCGGTTCTGCTCGCGGAATCGCCGTTGATGGTCTTCCCGAAGTGGCGGTACCGGCGGCTCGCAAGATCTATGCCGACATCACCTCAACCTCGCGCGACTGGGTCAACGATCTGACCACCTCCGATCTGACCATGCCGGCGTTCATTGAGATCGTTGGGATTGTCAGCCGACTGGCTGCAGTAGATGAGTTCATGCGGGCCCTGGGGAGCGCACCGGAGGAGCTTCCGCAACCGCAGCCTGGAGATCCTTCTCGAGAAACCCCTCCGACTGCTCGCCCCGGGCGGGGATGGGTTCCCATGGCCGGCCCCGCTTCGATCACCATGGCACTGAGCTTGGTGCCGGCAGAGGCGGCGGCCCAGAAGGAGATCCATGGACCGCTCTACATGTCGTATGAGCAGATGTCCGACTACGGATTTCGGCGGACCCTCGACCGAGCCCAGATGGAACTGATCGCCGCACGGGTATCGGCCATCAACGAGTGCTTCTATTGAGTGCTGTCACACGTGATGATGCTCCGTGAGAGCAGCAAGACATTCGGATACGAGACAGACCTGAGGGCAGTGACCGACCCATCCGTCGGTTCCGGGATTCCCAACGGAGACCTCCTGATCGGATTCGTAGACGCGGTCCTGAGCGATGGTGATTCGAGTGCACATCGAGCCTCCGTCGTTGGTCAGATGGGTGAGGACGCCCTGGTAGAGACTGCCGGCGTGATCGGCAACTTCGCGATGATGAATCGGATTGCCGATGCCACAGGAATGCCGGTCGGGAAAGGTTCGTTGGCTCACACAGCCGACGTTCGGGAGCTATTGGGACTCGATCGGTTCAGGCACGATTGAGGGAGGCGTTGTCGGGGCTATCGGCGGGCGGGCGCCAGATGCTGCGGGTGAAGTCCGGGCCCAGTAGTGAAGCATGGGTTATCGCCACCTCGACGAATGCGAGATCGGGATTATCCGCCGACTGGAAGAACATCGCCAGGTCGTAGGCAAAATCCAACTCCGACCAGAGGCGGTGCCGATCGTCCTCGCTGATGTGGACGACCGAGGTGCCTTCGGCGAACAGCTCACCTGGGCCCGAGCCGGTTCCAACAGGCCAGTGAAAGGCCACGAACGGGTTCGCGCTGAGGTTCCGGATCTTTCGACTCGACCGGAGGGAGGCAAACCATACGGTCCCCTCGGTGAATCCGACCGACACCGGTGCCACGTGGGGCTTTCCGTCTCTTCCCGTCGTGGCCAGATAGGTGATCCAGCTGATCTCTCTAGCTGCCTTGATGAAGTCGTCCCAGGTCATCCGGATCAGTCTATGTGGTGGGCCCGCATAGGCACCGTCCGCGGCTCAAACGCCGCTACGCCAGAATGGACGTATGTTGTTGCACGAATTGGTCGATACCTCGGTGCGGGTGTCTTCGACCCGCAAGCGGTCCGAGAAGGTCGCTCTCCTGGCCGATCTCTTCTCCGACATGGCCGTTACCGAGATTCCGGTCGTAGTCGGTGTGCTCTCAGGGGAGCCGCGGCAGGGCAAGATTGGTATCGGCTATCGCACGGTGTCCGGAATCGATACACCACCGGTGGCTCAGCCGGAGGTGTCCGTTCTCGATATCGACGCCGCCTTCGAGCAGATTTCTGCCACAGGGGGTTCGGGATCTCAGGCCGATCGGGTCGGCATACTCGAGTCACTCCTGAGTCGATGCACGGAGGCGGAGCAGGGTTTCGTCAAACGATTGCTGACAGGAGGAATCCGCCAGGGGGCCCTCGTTGGCCTGATGACAGACGCCGTGGCCAGAGCCGCTGGTGTTGCCACCGGAGAGGTGCGGAGGGCCTTCATGATGTGGCCCGATCTCGGCCGTGTGGCTGAAACTGCCATGGCCGGCGGAAGCGATGGGTTGGCCGAGGTCGGTCTAGAGGTGATGAGGCCAATCGCTCCCATGCTCGCCAAATCTGCCAAGTCTGCAGCCGTAGCTGTCGAAGCCGAAGGGCTTTCGTCCGTCGAGTGGAAACTCGATGGCGTACGGATTCAGGTCCATCGATCGGGCTCCCGGGTGCGCATCTTCACCAGGAACCTCAATGACGTCACCGATCGACTCACCGACGTGGTGAATATCGTCTGCAATCTGGCGGCCGATCAATTGGTTCTGGATGGCGAGGTGATGACCCTGACGGCCGACGGAAAACCGCGACCGTTCGTTGAGGTCATGAGTCGGGTCGGGACTGTTGAGCCATCCGCCCAGTCCGCCGGTGCGGTGCCCTTCTTCTTCGATGTGCTCCACGAGGGCGGCCGCGATCTCGTCGACTTGCCACTTTCCGACCGGTACACGGTGCTCGACAGAGTCGTGCCCCCGGAGTACCGGATCCCCCGCGTAGCGACCGACGATCCGATCCGAGCAGAAGCTGTGCTGGCAGACGCCCGGGCGCAGGGACATGAGGGCGTCATGGTCAAACGGGTCGACTCAACGTATGAGGCAGGGCGTCGGGGAGCTACCTGGCTCAAGGTGAAGCCCGCTCATACGCTGGATCTGGTGGTCTTGGCTGTGGAATGGGGGAGCGGCAGGAGAACGGGATGGCTGTCGAACATCCATCTAGGTGCCCGAGATCCGACGACAGGCGACTTCGTCATGTTGGGCAAGACATTCAAAGGAATGACCGACAAGATGCTCGAGTGGCAGACGGAGCGGTTCCTGGAGCTGGAGACGCACAGGGACGACTACATCGTCTACGTTCAGCCCGAGCAGGTCGTAGAGATAGCTTTCGATGGGATCCAGGCCAGTACTCGCTATCCGGGAGGAATGGCGCTGCGGTTTGCCCGCGTCAAGGGGTATCGAGAGGACAAGAACGCAGAAGAGGCGGACACCATCGACGCCGTCAGGTCGATATTCGACGGGGTGTGAGCGCGACCGGGCCGGCCGTCTGCCATCCTTTCGGGATGACCGAATATCCGTATACAGACGGAGGAGACTTCGTTCCCTACGAGGGGCGTCGATTCACCGTCCCGGAGATGCGCTCGAGAGCTGAGGAATACCTCGAGCTGATGTCGCGGCGGCGGTCGATCCGGACCTTCGCCGATGATCCGGTTCCGCGGGAGTTGGTGGAGGCGGCGATTCGGACCGCGGGAACAGCGCCGTCGGGAGCTCACCAGCAGCCCTGGACCTTCGTTCTGATCGGCGACCCCGCCATCAAGAAGCAAATCCGTCTCGCGGCCGAGGAAGAAGAACGCACGAACTATCTGCAAGGGCGGATGCCGGACGACTGGAAAGAGGAGATCGCTCGACTCGGAACATCGTGGCAGAAACCGTATCTGGAGTCGGCCCCGTGGCTCGTGGTGCTCTTTGAGCAACGTTATGGAGTCGAGTCCGATGGCTCACGCCGTAAGCACTACTACGCAAAGGAGTCCGTTGGTATTGCGGCCGGGATCTTCATCGCCGCGCTCCACAACATGGGATTGGCGACCCTGACTCACACGCCCAGCCCCATGGCGTTCCTCTCGAGGTTGCTGGATCGGCCCGGTAACGAACGGCCCTTTGTCTTGTTTCCGATTGGCTTCCCGCGGGAAGGATCGGTAGTGCCACGATTGAAGAGGAAAGCCATCGACGAGATCTTGATCGAGTTCGGCGGTTGAGCCCGTGAATTTGTTCGAGGTTGAGGATCCAACCGACCCACGGCTGGCGGACTTCCTGGAGTTGAGGGACGGTGCGCGAACGCTTCACGCTCGTCATGGAACTTTCATCTGTGAAGGCATGGTGCTCGTCGAGCGGGTGCTCCAATCGAACGTTCAGGTTCGCTCCATCTTCACGACCCCTCGCAAACTTCCCCGCCTGGCGGCTGCCGACGTTGGCCACGAAGTTCCGGTCTACGTGATCTCGCAAGATCACATGAACGAGACCGTCGGATACGATTTCCACCGCGGGGTAGTGGCGTCTGCTCTACGTCGTTCTTCACGCACTGTTGATGAGCTCCTACAGGGTGCCAGGGTTGTCGCCGTCTTGGAAGGGGTATCCGACGCAGAGAATGTAGGAGCGATCTTCCGGAGCGCTCGGGCGCTTGGGATCGACGCCATTCTTCTCGACGGTCAATCGGCTGATCCCTATTACCGGCGGGCGGTGCGTGTCTCGATGGGTGCGACCTTCATTCTCCCCTTCGCCGCATTCGAGAAATCTGTGGATTCCGTCGAGGAGGTGAAGCGGGCCGGCTACGCGTCGATCGCCTTGACTCCGGACCCGGCCGCCATTGCGCTCGACGAGCTCAAACTCTCCCCGGATACTCCGGTGGCTGTATTTCTGGGCTCCGAGGGAAGTGGACTCACTACCGCCGTCCTCGAGGCGGTGGACCACCGGTTGCGCATTCCCATGGTGCCGGGCTCGGATTCACTGAACGTCGGTCACGCCGCTGCGGTTGCTTTCTCCCAGCTCGGAGTGACCTGAAGGTCAGCCGATAGAAGGGGGCCAGACAGGGTTCGAACAGTCCTCGAATGAATCGGCCGCATCATTCGAGTTGCCTCCGCCGAATGTAACCATCGCCGGTTGCACCGATCGATCCTCTGCCACGCAGAACCAGGTGCCGGTCTCGCTGAACGTAACGATCATCACCCGTTGATCCTCGGCAATGAATCCGACCACACCCGGAGAGTTGACGATTGGACCCTCCGTATACGAGACACTGGGTTCTCGCAGTTCGAAGGCGCCGGTGGAAAGGCCGGAAAAGGATTCCTCGCCTGTGTAGTACAGCTGGGCAGCGAGGAGGACGTCGTTGAGAGCGTTCTTGGCTCGATCATCGGCGAGGACGTCGCCGGGAATGATCAGTCCCTCATCGGGGCGATCGATCACGAGTGTCGGGTTGAGTTCGTTGATTCGAAGAGCAGCCGTCACGGTGAGGAACGAAACGCCGTCATCGGCCGAAGCCTCGACTTCGAACGCCATTACTAGTCCCGACGACTCGTCGACCCACACCCGGCTCGTACCTTCGAAATCCACCGTGATACCGAGCCCCACAGCCAGATCCTCAGCGATGAGCGGAGCCGGGAATACGGCCGGCCCATCGAATCGAAGGACCGGCACGCCGGCCACGATTTCCTCAGCTACGAACTTGAAGTCATCTGCGCGATTCTCCACCGCGGTCCGGGTCGCCTCGAACCACACCAGGGGGTCGGCAGAATCGGTGTCTGAGTCAAGCGGAACGAAGGGGCCCAGTCCGGTCCGCGACAGGACCGCGCCGTCTTCGAGGAAGTAGATCTCTCCGGTGCTCTGCTCATCCAGGGTCGTCAGTTCGATGTTGACGCGGGTCCGTCGCGGCTCGGCGACATGGGCGGCGTTGTAGATCGTGCCGACATCTCCCGCGGTTTGCGGGTTCTGGAAGGAATAGGAGAAGGCAGTTGTGCTGGAGAATGAATCGACTGCTGCCAGATCGAAGACGTCGGCTGTGGGGGCGACGGCCAGGTTCTTGGACTCGCCGCAGGCGGTGACCAGCAGAAGGATGGCAATGACGGACAAGAAGTAACGCATGGAATGCTCGGGATGGGGAGTGGTGGAGTGGTGGAGTGTAGGCCCGGGTTGGCTATTCAGGAAGTTGAAGTAGCTGGACCGTGTTTCCATCCGGGTCGCTGAGTGTGGCTATCCATCCACCCCAGTCTTCCTGTTCCGGTGGTCTGATGAGCGGAACCCCTTCCAGTCGAGCCACTGCTTCATGGATGTTCGCAACGGCGAGATTGATCATGATCCGGAGAGGGTCTGCGTTCTGCCCGGTGACTTCATCATGGACTCCGAGAATCAACCGAAAGCCCTCCTGTGAGAAGGCGACATGCCCGACCCGCCTGCTGGTTGCCGCCATGCCCAGCGTCCGGGCGTAGAAGTCGACGAGTTCCTCGAACCGATTGGGTTCCGTCCAGATGATGATCCCGGCCGGGATCGGAGCATGCTCAGTCACGCTTGGACTCTCCGGTATCGAGCTCTTCGAGATCGATACCCAACGAGGTGGCCAACACGCTGAGTCGACTTTCGAGCTTGTCGACTCGTGCAGCCAATGAATCAGGCGCGGGAGAGCTCAGCACCGCGACGTCGTCCTCCGGGGCGGCGGTCACAAGGGTGCGGTACCGATGCTCCTTCTGGCCCGGTTGGCGAGGGAGCCGTTGGACCAATGGTTCCGCTCGGGTCATGAGATCGTCGAGCAGCGATTCGATGGTGTCCAGTTCTTGAACCACCGGAAAGTATCGTTCCGTTCGAGATCGGAGTTCGCCGGGTGTCTGCGGTCCTCGCAGCAGCATTACGGCAATGACGGCGAGTTGGTCATTATCGACCTCGTAGATGTCAGCCGCTCGATGAAGGTACTTGGTCGTCCTACCTCCGCTCGAGCGGGCGAGACCGATGAACCCTTTGGCATCGAGCGAGTGCAGCGCGCGTTGAGCGATGAGCTCGTCGTAGTCGACCACGGGTTGGCGATTGGTCTTCTGATTGCACGCCGCTATCAGTGCATTGATCGAGAGGGGGTAGTACTCGGGCGTCGTCCGTTCCTTCTCGATCAGGCAGCCGAGTACCCGGGCTTCTTCGGCAGTCAGTTGCTCCATCGGCTCGTCTCCACAAGTTGGTGGTGTCGGCTACAGCGTATTCGCGTGAAGTCATTGTGCTGCGTTCTGCTTAGGATCACGAAGTTGCTCCAAGGAGGTCACCTTTGTCACGTGTGCGCATCGCAGTCCAGATCCATCCCCAGCACGGCACCTACGAAGCCATCAGGTCGGCGGTCATGAGAGCCGAAGAGATGGGGGTCGACATCGCCTACAACTGGGATCACTTCTACCCGTTGTACGGAGAACCGGACGGAGCACACTTCGAGGCGTGGACGATGTTGGGGGCGTGGGCCGAACAGACCGAACGGATCGAGATCGGACCGCTTGTCACCTGCAACTCGTACCGGAATCCACAGTTACTCGCCGACATGGCGCGGACCGTAGACCACATCTCGGGGGGCAGATTGATCTTTGGGATAGGGTCCGGCTGGTTCGAGCGCGACTACAACGAATACGGCTACGAATTCGGAACTGCTCCTTCTCGACTGCGTGACCTTGGAGAGGCCCTTCCCCTCATCGAGCAACGATGGGCGAAACTCAACCCTGCGCCGACTCGAAAGCTACCGGTCCTGATTGGTGGTGGTGGAGAGAAAGTGACGCTGAGACTCACAGCTCGTCATGCCGACGTGTGGCACTTCTTTCCGAAGGATCCAGAGGCGATGGCCCACAAGATGGCCATCCTCGATAGTTGGTGCGAGAAGGAAGGTCGGGATCCGGCCGCCATAGAACGAAGTGCTGGAGTCCATCCGCATCTACTCGAAGAGGACCTCGGCAAAGCGGACGCCTTCGTAGATCAGGGTGTTCGCCAGTTCACTCTGGGGGTCGGTGGCCCCGAGTTCGACCTGAGCGGCGTCCCACAGTGGCTGAGTTGGAGGGATCGCACAAACGAGCGACTCGCCGGCTGACGGGTCTCGTCGTCGACTGAGTATCGTACGCGTACATAACTCAGGAGGACGGGTGCCGACCCCACATATTGCCGCCGAGAAAGGCGACTTCGCAGAGGCGATCCTTTTGCCGGGTGATCCCTTGCGAGCCAAGTACATAGCTGAGACCTTCTTGACCGATGCCCGTCAGGTGACGGCGGTCCGGAACATGCTTGGATTCACCGGTACATACGTCGGTATGCCGGTTTCCGTCATGGGAACTGGAATGGGGATTCCATCGGCGTCGATCTACGTGACCGAACTGATCGACGAGTACGACGTCAAGCGACTCGTCAGAGTGGGATCGTGTGGCGGGATTTCCCGAGGTGTTGCCGTCCGAGATGTGATTGTTGGGATCGGGGCTTCGACCGACTCCGGCGTCAACAGGGCCCGATACGCCGGATGGGACTACAG
>JBLYYS010000215.1:0-5466 GCA_048550235.1 Acidimicrobiia bacterium
GGGATCCCCGTCACCCGGTTGATGGAAGGCGAGGTTCAGAAACTAGTCAGGCTCGAACAGCACCTTCACGAGCGTGTCATCGGTCAAGACGCGGCCGTGACGGCGGTATCCAACGCCATCAGACGGAGCCGGGCACGATTGTCCGATCCCAATCGGCCGATCGGATCCTTCGTGTTCCTGGGACCGACCGGTGTCGGCAAGACCGAACTAGCCCGTGCCCTAGCCGAGTTCCTCTTCGATGACGAGCGGGCAATGGTGCGAATCGACATGTCCGAGTACATGGAGAAGCACACGGTCAGCCGGCTCATCGGAGCACCCCCGGGATACGTGGGCTACGAAGAAGGCGGGCAGCTGACTGAGGCGGTCCGCAGGCGGCCATATTCGGTGATTCTCCTCGACGAGATCGAGAAGGCCCACAGCGACGTGTTCAACGTTTTGCTTCAACTCCTCGACGACGGACGGCTAACCGACGGTCAGGGGCGGACGGTCGACTTCACTAATGCGGTATTGGTCATGACTTCGAATCTCGGATCAGAACTGATCGATCCGGATTTGCCCGAACAGGTCGTGGAGGAACGGGTCATGGAGGTCGTGCACCAGAGCTTCCGTCCCGAATTCATCAACCGAGTCGACGAGTTGATCGTGTTCCTGCGTCTGAGTAGAGAGCAGATCCGCGCTATCGCCGAAATCCAAATCGGGCAGCTGAGCAACCGCCTGCAGGAACGCCGAATCGATCTCGAACTCACGGACGCCGCCCTCGACTGGCTGGCAGAGCACGGCTATGACCCCTCATTCGGCGCCCGACCGTTGAAGCGGCTGGTGCAGAAGGCCATCGGCGACCCTCTGGCGATTCGCCTCCTCGAAGGCGCCTTCGTCGACGGGGACACGGTCACGGTGGACACCGACGATGATGGGCTGACATTCAGCCCCTGATCGCCGACAATCCTCTGTTCTGGCGTTAGGAAACGCGCAATTCTGGCGGGTTCCTGACGCCAGAACGCACATTTCTAGGCAGAGGCGCCCGAGTAGTTCCTAACCCCGTGCTGCCAGGCGACGCGGGTTATCAGAAGCATGATCGCGGTGACAATCAACGTGAGCGCAAGCATCCCGCCGGTGAGCCTCGAGGCCAGGCTCTCGGCGGGGACGGTGATGGCGAAGGCCAGAGGAACCACGAACGTCAACGTCAGCCGTAGCCAACCCGGATAGATCGTGACCGGCCAGCGGCCCGCCTGAAACAGTCCGTTGAGCAGCTGCACCGTGTCGTCGACCCGGATCCACTTGAAGGCCGCGGCCGCCACCACCATCCACATGCAATAGAGAATGATGGCACCGCAGGAGACGGCCACCAGAAAGGCCAGCACCTCAACCCACGATGTGTCCTCAACAATTCCGATGACGGCCCATACGATCACGACACCCCCGACGATCACATCGACCAACTGCCAGAACCGAAGGTTACGGACGCTCACCATCAGCTGAGAATCCACCGGTCGAGCCAGTACATAGTCGAACTCACCTTCGCCGATGGTGTAGATGAACTGGAAGACGTTCGGCTCGACGAACGTCCGATTGATTCCGGACAGCAGGATGTGGATGCCCATAACTGCCAGCAGTTCATGCCTGCTCCATCCGGCGAGGTCCTCCGTATGGGAGAAGACGAGCCAGATGGCGATCAGTCCGGTGGCCAGGCGGATGGCCGAATCGACGAGTTGCAGAAAGAAGTTGACGCGGTACTGCACTTCGTTCATCGCTCCCACCTTCCAGTGCATGGCGGCAAGCCTGAATCCGTTCATGAGCCGACCGCCGTGTACCGTTTGATGGCGCTCCGCCAGGTCACCACTATCGCTCCGATCAGGATGCCGACCCAGAGGAACTGGGTTCCAAGGCCGACGAATATCTCCTCGGTGTCGAGCTGGCCGATCAACACCTCAATCGGATACTGGAACGTCCATTGGAAAGGCAGCCAACCGGCCAATCGCTCCACCCAGTCGGGCATCACGGCCAGTGGCACCAGGCGTCCCGACAAGAGCAGTTCGGCGCCAATGACGATCTCAATCAGCGCCTGCGCCCTGGTCGTCCAGAAGCTGACAAGGCCCATGAGGAACAACATCGAGAAGCGGACCAGATAGCCCAGCCAGATCGCCACGAAGAACACCAGTCCCTGCAGCAGGGTCGGACTCAGATCAGGCTTGAAGATGAGCGACAATCCGGCGGCCACCGGGAACCATAGGAAGATCCAAACGAACTTGAAGCCGGCAAAGGCCGCCAACTGCCGGTGGAAGACTGGAACGGGATGCATCAAATCGTTGGAGATCCGCCCCGACTGAATCCAGTAATCCCAGGAGCCCGGAGCGAGTGCCAGGTTCATGTTCCGAACCAGAGTCCAAACGATGTAATAGGAAGTGAACTCGGCAACTCCGTAGCCGCCGATAGGACCACCCGACTCCGCCACCGTCCGCCAGACAACCAAGTACACGACGGGTTCGATGAGAAACCCGGTCAACTGGAAGAAGGCCGCCCATCGGTACTGCATCTGATTGGCGACCGCGAACTTCATCTCTGCCGCGTAGACGCCGACCAGTTTCCTCACGGCTGTGTTTCCTCAGCCCTCTCGGCCTCCTGGGTATCGCCGATGGCGAAGGCCTTCTCGATCACATCCTCGATGGGTGGATCCTCGATGGTTAGATCGATCACCGAATTCTCGGCCAGCAGTCGCGCGGCCACCGCCGCGACCTCATCCCGCGCAACCTCCAGAACCGCCTTGAAAGTGTCTTGCTCGACAACCCGGCCCATCGACTCGAGGGAGCCGAGTTCGCCGATGACAGCCACCGCGATGGTCTTGTGGGCGGTAAACCGATCGGAAAGACCGGCGAGGTCCCCGTCAAACAGGATATTCCCATGGTGGATCACGATCACGCGCTCGGCCAGGGCGGTGACATCCGCCATGTAGTGGCTGGTCAACAGGACGCTGGCTCCGGTGTCGGCCGCATAGGCGGCGACGAACTCGCGAATCCGCTTCTGCATTGTGATGTCGAGACCGATCGTCGGCTCATCGAGGAACAACACCTGTGGGTGCGGCAACAAAGAAGCGAGAATCTCGACCTTCATGCGTTCCCCCAACGAGAGGTTCCGTACCGGCTTGGTGATGAGTTCGCCGACGTCGAGCAGCTCAACGTAGGTGTCTTTGCGCTTTTCGAAGTCGTATCTATCGACTTCATAAATGGCTCGGCGAAGTTCCAGTGAATCCGCCACGGGGAGATCCCACTGAAGGCTGTTGCGGTTGCCCATTATCAGCGCCACGCGCCGGAGGAATTCAGCCTCACGGCGCTCCGGACGAAAACCGAGAACCAGGGCTTCTCCTCCATCCGGATACAGCAGGCCGGACAGCATCTTCAGGGTGGTGGTCTTGCCCGCACCATTCGGCCCCAGAAAGCCTACGATCTCGCCCGGTTCCAGGGAGAAATCAACGCCCTTGACTGCCTCAACCATGCGGTGTTCACGATGGAACAGGGACCTGAACGAGTTTCGGAGCCCGGTCTCACGGACCGGCACCTTGAACACTTTGCGGAGGCCTCGAACGTCAATGGTGGGCATTCGTCGAATCCTGCCACACCACCGCCTCGAAGGGAGGCGATATTTCGGGGGGCGATTTCTTAAAGCGCGAAGGCTCAGCTTCCGATACCTACCATTGGTTCAGGGACTCGACCCTGACGGCCCCGGCCGCCAGGAATGTCTAATCAAATCAACAGGGAAGGCCGCAATGAGCTACAAAGCCGTCCGTGGAATAGTCCTCCTTTCGATCATTTCATTGATCCTCGCCGCCTGTGGCGGCGCAACTGAGGAGACAACTACCACGAACCCCGTCGCAGACGTCACTGCCAGCACAGTGGCAGAGGTTGCGACCACCACTACCGAAGCCATGGGTGGCGCGGTCGGATCGCTAGAGGATGTGAAGGGTGCGACGGTTCGCATCGTTGCAGAAGGCACCTTCGTAGACCCCGACTACGGGACTCAACTGAACTCAGCAGGAAGCGGTTCCGGGTTCATCATCGATTCGTCCGGGATCGCGGTCACCAACAACCATGTAGTTACCGGTGCGGCGTTTCTCCAGGTATACGTTGGCGGTGAAGACGAGCCGCGCAACGCCAAGGTTCTCGGTGTTTCCGAATGCTCCGATCTAGCGGTGATCGATATCGACGGCGAAGATTATCCCTATCTCGAGTGGTTTGACGGAGACGTCACTGCAGGAATGTCCATCTATGCGATCGGGTTCCCTCTCGGGACCGAGGAGTACACGATCCTCGACGGAATCGTCTCCAAAGAGAACGCCGGTGGTGAGACCTCCTGGTCGTCGGTCGACAGTGTCATCGAGCACTCGGCCGACATCCTGCCGGGCAACTCGGGCGGCCCCGTGGTCTCCGAGGACGGCAAGGTTGTCGCCGTCACATATGCGAAGGACTCGGCCGATCAGTCCTACGCCATCGGTCGGGCAGAGGCCCAACGGGTCCTCGACCAACTCACGGCGGGCCAGGACGTGACGTCGTTGGGTATCAACGGCCAGGCCATCGTCGGCGACGGCTTCTCCGGCATCTGGGTGGCATCGGTCGAATCGGGTTCGCCTGCCCAGCAGGCCGGCATCGAGGGTGGCGATGTAGTGACACTTCTCGAGGGCCTCGTCCTCTCGACCGATGGAACGATGGCCGACTACTGCGACATACTGCGCTCGCACGACGCAAGCGATCCGCTCGCCATCGAGATCTACCGTCCGACTACCGGAGAATTCCTCGACGGCACATTGAACTCGGGTGAGGCATTGGCTGTCTCCTTCAGCTTCACCGACGAACTCGGCGACACCGTCGAGGACACAGGTGAGTTCTATAGCGACTACGTCGATATCAGCGATGACACCGGCTCCCTCTATGTTGATGTGCCCGCCGGATGGACCGACGTCGATGGCCGTTCTTGGGTCATAGGCGATGTGGAAGTTGGACCCGGGTTGGCAGCGAGCCCCGACCTGGACGGCTATTACACAACGTGGTCGACGCCCGGCCTGTTCTTCGGCGCATCGACCGAGATGGTCAGCTATACGACCGAAGACGACCTCCTTGACCAGTTCTCGTTCGTTGATTCGTGCGAATCCAGTGAACGTGACTTCTACGACGACGGCCTCTACACGGGCGTGTGGGAGATATATGAGAACTGCGGAGGCACGAACACTTCGTTTGTCAACGTCGCTGCCGTCGACCTCGATCGAACCTTCATCATGCTGGTCCAGATGCAGATTGTCACCGACGCCGACCTGGAAGCCCTCGACCAAGCCCTGGCCTCTTTCGTAGCAATCATGGACTTCTAGAAGAGGTAGTAGGTAGTAGGTAATAGGTAATAGGTAATAGGTAATAGGTAATAGGTAATAGGTAATAGGTAATAGGTAATAGGTAATAGGTAATAGGTAATAGGTAATAGGTA
>JBLYYS010000216.1:0-5862 GCA_048550235.1 Acidimicrobiia bacterium
ACAGCCGTTGGCCATTAGCCCCTTAGCCATTGCACTCGACACAGCCTCAGGAAGCCCGAGTTCCGTAGGAACTCGCACCTGCCGCCTTGGCGGCAGGCCTAGATCCGGCTCTTCTTCTGCAGGTAGCGCAGTGAGTAGATGCCGACCGCCAACGCGATGAACCATGCTCCGGAGGCTGCCAGATCCTTGATCAGGTCGGGCATCGACTTCAGGGCAGGTTCGTTGATCACGTAGTCAGGCAACCAGACGGTAGCGATGGCGAAGTAGAGAAAGACGATGATCGCCAGCCACCAGGCCCTCGCCCAGGTGAAGCTGCCGGTGCCCGGCGTGACGATCACGTAGGCGATGCCGATGGCGAGCACCGAAATCAGAACAAACAACGAGA
Organism: Acidimicrobiia bacterium; assembly: GCA_048550235.1. Taxonomy (GTDB): domain Bacteria; phylum Actinomycetota; class Acidimicrobiia; order Spongiisociales; family JAHEDJ01; genus JAHEDJ01. Next base: position 386 of record JBLYYS010000216.1, read on the forward strand.
GCAGGCCCCAAGGGAATGAATCCTCCTCGATCACCTGACCCGGGGTTACCGGCAATCGCCCCAGATCGTTCTGGACGTAGTCGATAACGGCCACGATGTCCTCATCGCTCAGAATCTGAGCGGGCATCGCACTGTTGTACACAACCCCGTTCACCTCGATCTCGCCCGACCGGCCGTTACGGATGACATCTTCGACATAGGCGGAATCATCGACGTTCGGGTTTGGGTACAGGGGTGGAAACACTTCTGTGCCTTGCCCGTTTGGTTGGTGGCAGGCGAAACAAACGGAGTCGTAGGCGGCCTTACCTGCCTCATTCACAACACGGGCCGGCACTTCCTCTGAGGTCTGTTCGGGGGCTTCTTCCTGCGCTCCCACCAGAGTTCCGAAACTCATGATGAAGAGCAGAGCAAACACCAATACGACGACGCTGCGGGGCGTTGTCCTCGCTACCGGCATCGACATCCTCCCTATTGGTGCTTCTGATGATCGACGGTGGGATTGTAGAACGCTCGATCCGGCGGAGGAAACCGACATTGCGTCGGGATGAGTTGGTCGACGAGTCGCTGGTCGCGAGTCGCGGGTTTACCCGGAAACCGTGTTTCTCAGCCCAACCAGGCGGTGAGCTCGGGGCGATTGAGAGATCGCCAGGTATCCCGCCATGCGTTCGCAGCGAGTTTGGCCCGGGCGATCTCGAAACCAATGAGTTCACCGGCGGCCAGCGCGTAGCGCGGCTCCAGCGCGCGCAGCCAGCGGGCGGCAACCACCGCGTCCTGGTGTTCGCCGAGCACGTCCTGCAGTTCCTCCAAAGCAACCGAAAACAGTTCAGCAGACTCGCCTCCGAGATCGGCAACTGCTTCGGCTGCGTACCGGGCCCGCTTCGTGCGAATACGAAGTCGATGGAGTTCATCCGGGGACGGGTTATCCGGCAGGGAGTCGACCGCACGCCGCAACTTCCTCCACGGCTTCCTGGTCAGTTCGATCAGCCTCTCCGGAGCGATAGCGTTCGCCTCAGCACGCAGAGGTGGGCCGGCCGCCGCATCGACCAGCCGGTCCAGCAGATCCAGGTACAACGGTTCCCTGAAGGCTTCGATGGCTTCTACGACTGCAGCCGCGCGTTCTCCCTGGAGTTTGGTCAGGATCTCCTGTGCAGATCCGAGTTCGGGAATGGGCACAAGGGGAAGTATCTCAGTGAGGCGTTCGCCCATCACATCCAAATCGCGCACCTCTCCCAGCACGTCCGTCAACCAGCGCAGATCGGAACGTAACCGGTCCGCCCACGACCGATCCAGGAACGCTCTGAATACCCGCAGATCGGAGCGCAGCCTGCGAGTCGCCACCCGCGCCTGATGCACTCCCTCGGGATCCTCATCAACCACCACAGCCGGAGCATGTTCGAGGTAGCGACGAACCGATCGGGCGATCGCGGCCTGTACGAGTTCGCCCGCAGTCGAAGATTGACCGACCTCAGCCACGACAACTTCGGGAGCTGGTCTTCCTTCTATTCCTAGAGCCCTGGCAACTTTCGGGAGATTGAGAACCGAACCGCCACCGAGTTCCCGTAAACGGGTGACTATCGGCTCGAGAGCCTCCAGATTCACGTCTGCGCGCAGCTCCACTTCGAGTTCGCGGAAAGGCACCAGTTCTCCATCGACGTCGGCCGTTACCCGGTCATAGGTCACCTCGGCCAGGCTCGTGCCGGAGTTGTCCCGAACGACGAATACCTCACGCCGGGTCGACAACATGGCCACGGGAACTGGTGCTCAATCCCGGGCGGACGAGCGAACCAGGTCCAGGGCTTCCACAGGAACCTGATCAGGGCCACCTTCCAGGGGCACCTCCATCCGCTGCATCAGCTCGGGACGATCCGTCGGTTGAGGTAGCTTCACCAGCCAGCCGTCCCGGTAGCGCAGCGACATGCCGGCCCGCAGCAGTCTCAAATCCGGGGTGTCGTAGTAGGTGCCGTCGAGACGGAGTGAGTCCCCTCGTTCGACCGTCCAATCCCCCATCGAGCCGACCAAGCCATCCGAGTCGAACTCCGCGTCGAGGTCCAGTTTGAGCTCGCGCTCGAGAATGCTCATCTGGTCCGTTCGATCGCCAATTGCTGAAGCCGGAGGTGGGAGTTGTTGCCTTCTACGCTGCCGACCTTTTGCCAGATGCCATCCGGCTGCAGCACCCATGCCAGCTCATCGTCCTCGAATAGTATGTCGAACACTTCATCGAGCCGCTCGTGATGCTCCGGATCGGAGACCGGACCCACCACTTCCACGCGCCGATCTAGGTTGCGAGGCATCAGATCGGCCGACCCGATCAGATAGTCGTAGCCGCGCTCCTTGGTCCCGAACCGGTAGATACGAGAGTGCTCCAGATAGCGGCCGACAAGTGAACGCACCGTGATGTTCTCAGACAGTCCCTCAACGCCGGGTCGCAGACAACAGATACCGCGCACGATGAGGTCGATCTTCGCACCCGCCTGTGAAGCCTTGTAGAGCTCCCGGATCATCCCGCCATCGACTAGTGAATTCATCTTCATGACGATGCGCCCGTCGTCGCGCTTGGCCTCTCGTCTGATCAACTTGGTCATCCGTTTGCGGAGGTTGATCGGCGAGACAAGCAGCTTCCGGTAGTCGATCTGTTTGCTGTAACCGGTGAGAAAGTTGAAGAGATCCGAAAGGTCGGCTCCGATGTCGGGGTCGACCGTGAGCAAACCGATGTCCTCGTAGATCCGGGCGGTCTTGTTGTGGTAATTGCCCGTTCCCACATGGGAGTAGCGGCGTATCTGATCGCCGTCGTCCCGGACGACCAGCGTCGTCTTGGTATGGGTCTTCAATCCGACCAGGCCATAGACAACGTGAACACTCGATTCCTCGAGGCGCCGTGCCCATTCGATATTGGCCTGCTCGTCGAATCGTGCCTTCAACTCGACCAGCGCCACCACCTGCTTGCCCGCCTCAGCGGCGGAAATGAGTGAGCGCATCGAAGGCGAGTCTGCGGACGTGCGATAGAGGGTTTGTTTGATCGCCAATACGTTGGGGTCGGAGGCGGCCTGGTTGACCAGTTCCTCGACAGAAGCCGCAAAGGAATCGTAGGGGTGCTGAACCAGAATGTCCCCCTGGCGAATCCGCTCGAAGATGTTCATTCGCTCGCCGGATACGACCGCGAGCGGACGGGGCGTTACCCACAAATACGATTCCCATTTGAGGTCGGGGCGATCGAGTTCAAATACGCCCCAGAAGCCCGTCATGTCCAGTGGACCCTCGGTCACGTAGACCTGCTCCGGGCTTATGGCGAGTTCCTTGACGAGCAGGTCGAGGGAATCCTCATTGATGGTCGGCTCGACCTCGAGTCGCACGACCCGCCCGAAGCGGCGGCGGCTCAATTCGCTCTCGATGAACTCGAGCAGGTCGTCGGCCTCCTCTTCCTCAATGTCCAGGTCGGCATTTCTGGTTACCCGGAAGGCAACCGACGACACGATCTCCATACCCGGGAACAGGGAATCGAGGTGGGCGGCGATTACCTCTTCGAGAGCAATGATCTGATCGTTGCTGGGGAGAACGAGGAACCGAGGCAGGATCGGAGGAACCTTGACACGGGCAAAGCGAGTCTTGCCCGTCGAAGGGTCGCGTACCGTCGCCGCCAGATTGAGCGACATGTTCGACAGGTATGGGAACGGATGGCCCGGGTCCACCGAGAGTGGGGTAACCACCGGGAAGACCCTTGTGTGGAACTGCAGCGTCAGATAAGCCTTGTCATCGTCGCTGAGTTCGTCCCAGGTGCGGAAAAAGACACCTGCCTCCGCCAGCCCCGGCATGATCTCCTGACCGAGCACCCTGTCGACACGCCCGTACATTTCGTCGACCCGTGCGCGGATCGCCCGCAGCTGCGATCTCGGGTACATACCACCCAGTGCCTGGCGGCGCACCCCAGCCGCCACCTGCTCGAGAATGCCTGCCACGCGGATCTCGAAGAATTCGTCCAGGTTGGTGGTGAAGATCGCGAGGAATTTGAGGCGCTCCAACAGCGGAGTCGACGGATCCTCGGCAATGCTGAGAACCCGCGAATTGAAATCAAGCCAGGAGAGCTCTCTATCGATGAATTTGCCACCACGAGTCATGATTTGAGGCCAAAGCTAGCTGAGTGGGGGACGATGGCGGCATCCCGTCCGCCGGCCGTTTTGTCAGACGACCCGGGTCCCCGACATCCACACCTGCTCGACACGCGAGCCGAGGGTATTGAACTCAAAGGGGTCGCCGGTGGCGACGACCAGATCGGCCAACTTGCCCGGCTCGATGGTGCCGAGGTCGGCATCTAGTCCCATTAGCTCGGCCGCAGTCCTGGTGGTGGCGGTCAGAGCCTGTTCAGGTGTCATTCCGCCCTCCACCATGAGGGTCAACTCCTCGAGGTTCTCGCCGTGAGGAGTAACACCGCTGTCGGTGCCCATCGCCACCTTTACTCCCGCTTCGACGGCACGGCGGAAGGAGTCCCGATGAGCGCCGACGACCTCCTCAGCCTTTCGGATCGAGGCTTCAGGAATCTGCGCACCGGCAGCAACCGCCTTACTCACGCCGGTTGGTGCGATGAGCGTGGGGACCAGGAACGTACCGCGTTCCAACATCATTCCGATCGCCTCATCGTCGAGATAGATCCCGTGGTCGATCGAGCGGATGCCGGCGCGGATCGCGTTCTTGATGCCGTCGGTCGCTTGAGCATGAGCCATCACCCAGATTCCGGCCGCGGACGCTTCAGCCACCAGCATCTCCAACTCTTCCAAACTGAAGTGTGCATGGGTTGGTTCGTCACGGGGCGATAACACGCCCCCGGAGGTGGCGACTTTGATGACGTCTGCCCCAGCCCGAACCATCTCACGGACCTTCCTGCGCATCTCATCGGGTCCGTCCACGATGGAAGACGGCATTCCGGGATACGCTGGGAGGAGGTCGGCACGGGCGCCGGACGGCAGCCAGCCGTCTCCATGGCCGCCTGTCTGACTGAGCATCGACAGCGCAATATGCATCCGGGGCCCCAGAACCAGACCGTTCTCGACGGCCTCCTTCATGCCCAGGTCGGCGCCGCCGGCGTCGCGAACAGTGGTGATTCCCGCCCGGACCGTCGCGGCCATGTTGTGCATTGCCTCGTAGAAGCGATATGAGAAGGGGGTCTGGAGAATCTGCCAAACGTTGATGTGTGTCAGTGAGAGATGCACGTGCGCATCGAACAACCCGGGAAGGATCGTCCTGCCGGAGCAGTCGACCGCCTCATCGGCATCGAGGCCGGTTCCGACATCGACAATCCGTTCATCCTCGATGACAACATCCGAACGGGACATGGTGACTCCGTCAAAGAGATCGCCACCGTGGAACAGGGTCCGGGCCATCAGGCGCCAATGCCGTTCTTGAGGAAGTCGACCATAGAGTCGCATACCTCACGCATACGCACCTGCGGGTCCTCCGCATCCAACAGGACCTTCGAAGCAGACATC
>JBLYYS010000217.1:0-3537 GCA_048550235.1 Acidimicrobiia bacterium
GCGTTGACCTGGTCGGCCAGCGCTATCAGGTCGTCGGTTGTGGAGCCCATCGCTGAGACAACGACGATCACCTGGTTGTCGTCGCGGCGCGTTTCGGCAATGCGCCCAGCCACCCTTTTGAGCCGATCTGCGTCGGCTACGGACGTGCCGCCGTATTTCTGAACTATCAAGGCCATCAGGCCTACTCCTGGTTGAAGTCGAATAACGAGTGTACCGGTGACTACAACGTCTTCTGACGCGCCTATAGTTTCCGCCCGTGGCTCAAGACAAAAGACAACGTCAACGTGAGAATCGCCAGAAGCGGCTCGAAGCCGAGCGGAAAGCCGCCAGGGCGAAGGCGCTTCGCCGTCGAATCGTGCAGGTGGTGGTCCTGTTCGTGGTAGTTGTGGCCGTACTCGGCATCAACTCGTTGCTGAGTGGTGACGACGAGACGACGACCAGCACGACGGTTGCTGCGGCAGATTCGATTCCCACCACAACCACCATCCCGACATCGACGACGGCCGCCGGCAGCGACCCGGTCGCGATTCCGGCCGACTACGACGGCTACCGGGAACTCCCGGTGGCCTGCGGTGGAGCGCTCCCCGACCCCGTTGAGCCCATGCAATTCGAAGAACCGGAGGACCAGGGCATCAACGCCGGCGACAGTGTCACCGCAACGATCTTCACTTCGTGCGGCGACATCGTCCTCGAACTCGACCCTGCTGCCGCGCCGGAGACGGTCAACTCCTTCGTCTTCCTGGCACGGGAGGGTTATTTCGACGGGCAGGCCTTCCACCGCATCGTTGAAGGATTCATGCTGCAGGGCGGCGACCAGGGCGCTGTCGGCACCGGAAATCCCGGCTACCTGCTGCCGGACGAACTGGACATCACCGAGGCGCTGTATCCGAAAGGCACCCTGGCGATGGCCAACTCCGGCGCCCCCGGCAGCGCCGGCAGCCAGTTCTTCATCACTTTCGAGGACTACACCCTGACGCCCTCCTATTCCGTCTTCGGCAGGACCGTTGATTCGGACGCCACCATGGACGCCATCGAGGCGCTCCCCAAAGAGGTGCGACCGAACGGCGAGCTGAGCGTTCCGATGGAGGGCCTGTTCATCGAGCGGATCGACATCGAGATAGTCGCCGGCAGTTAGCGCCTCCCGGCTGCGCCGGGGAGGTTTGAGTTCCTCCGGAACTCAGCCCAGACCCATCCAACGTCTACCGCGTGAGGGGCAGGTACGAGTTGCTAGTCCGCCAGCGTTGCTGCTTCCCAGCCTCTCACTGAGTTGATCCGAGCTATCGAAGTCGCGCCGCGAAGTTCCTCGACGGTGATCGGTCGCTCCTCGATCTCGCCAAGCTCCAGGAGTTCGGCACGGTAGGTCCCCGGTAGGCAGCCTGAGGACACGGGCGGCGTCCACCACGTCCCATCGATTTGTACCACCAGGTTTCCGATAGACGTCTCGGTGATCTCCCCCGCCTCATTCCACAGGATCACATCATCGGCTCCGGGATGCCGATCTCGAGCCTGGTCATACACTCTCCGGCTCGTTGTCTTGTGATAGAGCAACGGATCAGACCGATCGATTGGTCGATCGTCGATGACCAGTCTCGGCACCCCGATCACCGGCGGCATGGCGCCGGCTTCGCAAACGAACTCCCCGGTCCGATCAACGAGCAACCTGAGCAGCGCCGGTTCCGGCAGAGGATCGGATACCTCCTTGATGGCTGCTTCGATTGCCGCTCGGTCAACCGGGATGTCGAAGTACCAGGCGGATTCCATCACCCGATCCAGATGGCGATCGAGCAGCCACAGACCCGAATCGGGCCGCCAGGCCATCGTCTCCAACAGCCGGAAGTCGGCGGTCCGCCGCTCGAGTACCTCCGTCTTCAGGAGCGCCTCTCGATACTCCCCGGCAGCCGTCGAATCGATGGTGATACCACCACCCGTTCCATAGTGAGCAAGGCCGTTGTCCTCATCAACCGCAACCGTTCGTATGGCGACATTGAAAGCCCACTCCGGGTTGCCATCGACGCCGGGACCGCCGAATCCAACAGCCCCGCAGTAGACGCCCCGCGGTCCGGTCTCGAGATCGCGGATGATCCTCATCGTCGACACCTTGGGGGCGCCGGTTATCGACGCGCTCGGGAACAGAGCTCGGAACACGTCGACAAGAGACGTGTTTGGTCTGGTCCTGGCCGTCACCGTCGATGTGAGCTGCCACACGGTGTCGTACTTCTCCGCGCTGAACAGCGCCGGGGTCTCGACGGAACCGACTGCTGCTATCCGGCCCAGGTCGTTTCGAACCATGTCCACGATCATCACGTTCTCCGCCTGATCCTTGGTAGAGGCCAGCAGATTGAGTCGCTGGTGCTCATCGGTCCGTGTGGTCAATCCGCGCGGAGCAGTACCCTTCATCGGCCGGCAGACGATGCGGCCGTTGCTCCATTCGAAGAACAATTCTGGTGAGGCAGAAGCAATAGTCCATCCGCCCGTCTCGAGCAGCGCACCGTATCCGCAAGTCTGTGCAGAAATCAGATCACGGTAGAGCGAATGGACGTTTCCGGTGAAGGAAGCTGTCGAGCCGAACGTGTAGTTGACCTGATAGGTGTGGCCATACTTGATGAGATCCTGAATCCGCTCGATGGAACGGTGATGCTCGCCCTCTCCAACGGTCGCTTCCCAGGCTCCTAGTTGGTACTCCCCGCCACTGGACCGATCCGTTGGGGATCGATCCGAGAACACCGCGAACCATGCAAGCGGCACAGAGCCGAAGCGCGTGCCGCGCGTGCAGGCCACCTCCAGCGCCGGATCCAGGCCTCGAGCAGCTTCGTACGCAACGAACCCGGCCACCCACCTACCCGCCTCAACCGCCTTCTCGGCCGCCGCCAGCACACCGACCACCTCGGTTGAATCTCGCGCAACAAGAATCTGTTCGAAGTTGGACAGTTCAAACGACCGGCGCCTATGAGGACGCAGATCATCAAACCGGGCATAGGGTGTTGACATCGCTTCTGGAGAGCCTCCCGTTGTGCTGATGGTATCGACTCTGGATGGCCGAAACGAGCCGCCTGTGTCGCTACTCTGCGCAACGGTAATGCCCATCGATCTCCACACTCACAGCCGGTTCTCCGATGGCTCCGACTCGCCGACGGAACTCGTCGAACAGGCCGGCGCCATCGGCTTGAGCGCGCTTGCGCTGACCGACCACGACACGCTTGACGGGATCGCCGAAGCCAGAACTGCGGCGAGCAGACTCCCTCTCGAACTGATACCGGGTGTCGAGATCTCGTGCGAATGGCAACCGGGAACCCTGCACATGGTGGTGTTGTTCCTGGAGCCGGGACCGGGACCGCTCCAGGATCGGCTGGCCGGCCTGCAGAAGGCCAGAGCCACCCGCAACGACCGGATCGTCGAACGGCTCAACGACCTCGGCATCGAGATCACGGTTCAGGAAGTAGCCGACGAGGCCGGCGCCGGCGTGGCAGGCCGACCCCACATCGCCGCACTCCTGGTTGAACGGGGAGTGGTGGAGGACATGCGGGCTGCCTTCGATGA
>JBLYYS010000218.1:0-4969 GCA_048550235.1 Acidimicrobiia bacterium
ATGCGCTCAGCTCATAGCTCATAGCTCATAGCTCATAGCTCATAGCTCATAGCTCATAGCTCATAGCTCATAGCTCACACCTCACAGCTCACACCTCACAGCTCACAGCTCATGGCTCACTCGCCGTTGCTCCATCGATGCTGCGCGACCAACATGCTGTCATGAAGAGTGAACAAGTGAGACAAGAGCTCATCAGATCGACCGGGATCGATTTCTCGGCCTATCAGCATGAGGAGCTCGTAGCCGCTCTCGACGTCACCTCGTCGATGTTCAAGTCGATACGGCGGGCGACGGTGTGGGCCGCTGCCGCGCTGACGCTATCCGTGGTGGTCATCTTGCTGGCCTGGCGCGGCGACGCCGGAGTGCTTTCAACGATCCTTCTCGCTTTGGTCGCTCTGGTGGCAGTCGGTGCGCTCGGCGGTGCCGTTTGGGTTCGCAGCCTTGGCGGGGGTCTCGAAACTCAGGCCAACGATCTCCTGCGAGTGGCGGCCGAATCTGCAGGACGGGTGAGCGACGACCTTGGTCGTGCCGACCCGCCCCCCACGGACAGGCAGTTGGCCGATGGGTTGCTGCTGGTTTCGGCCATTCCAGCCCTTGGCGCGGTAGTGCGCGAGCGGGTCTGGCTGGCCGGAAAGCCGCTGGCAGCTTTGAGTGAACGAGTGATGGCGGCCCTGTTCATGCGCATCACTGCGCAACTGGAAGATGGAGCTCGATCCAGTGCCTTGGTTGGAAACGTTGCCGAGCAACTCGAAAACCTTGTCGGCGGATTGAGCAAACTCGCAGAACCAATCCTGGAAAGATTCCGGCGCTGGGTGATCACACCGCTGACCATCGTCTTTGGCTCGGTAGCGCTGATCGCAGGAGTGCTGTTCGTAATCCTGGCGGTGAAGCTCGGCTGACTCCACCCAGCTTTAGCATTCTGGCGTTAGAAACCCGACAGAATTGCGCGTTTCCTGACGCCAGAAGCGGGGATGAGCGTGATTACGAGAAGCTGTTGCCGCAGCCGCAGGAGCGTTCGACGTTGGGGTTGTTGATGGCAAACCCCGCGCCGGTGAGAGCATCCTTGTAGTCAAGGGTCGAACCCTTGACCATCTCGAGGCTTTGGGGGTCGACCACGACCTTCACACCGTCGAACTCCTCGACAAGGTCGACTTCATCGAACTCGTTGTCGAAGTACATCTCATACGAGAACCCGGAGCAACCGCCGGGCCGAACGGCAAGGCGCAATGCCATAGATTCGTCGCCCTCGGCATCGATGAGTTGGCGCAACTTGTTGATTGCGCCCTCGGTGAGGTCTACGGGCTTCTGCGGCACGTTTGTCTTGAAAGTCAACGGCTGACTCATGTGTCCAGACTCCTCAGCTCGTTCTGGGAGACGTCACTATACCCGCGATCGGCGGGTAATTTGCAAGGTCGCCATAGTGGAAATACCCGGTACCATGACCTCCGTGATCAAAACCGACGACGTCCTTGCAGCCCTGCGCGGCGTATTCGACCCCGAGTTGGGGGCCGACATAGTCGAGCTGGGCATGGTCCAGGACGTCGACGTCACCCCTGCCGGCGCAGTCAAACTGGGAATCGCTCTTACGATCGCTGAATGCCCGATGCGGTCGCAGATCGAGGACGACACAGTCCGCAAGGTCTCGGCCCTGGACGGGGTCACCGACGTTCAGATCGACATCCGCGCAATGACTCAGCGGCAACGCTCCGGGGTCATGGAAAGGGCGAGGAAAACCGCCAGAGACCAAGCCGAACCGACCAGGGTCGACCCGAAGACTCGGGTCATCGCCGTCGGTTCGGGCAAGGGCGGCGTGGGAAAGTCATCTGTCAGCGTCAACTTGGCGGTCGCCATGGCCGAATCCGGTTACCGCGTCGGGCTTCTCGACGCCGACATCTGGGGATTCTCAGTGCCCAGGATGCTCGGCACCACAGAACGCCTGGAGGCGAACGATGACAAGATCATCATTCCCGTAGAGGCCCACGGCATCAAGGTCGTATCGACGGGCCTCATCGTCGAAACCGAGGAAACTGCCCTGATGTGGCGGGGCCTGATGCTGTCCAAAGCGCTCGAGCAGTTCCTCCATCAGGTGGAATGGGGCGAGTTGGACTATCTGGTGATCGATATGCCACCCGGGACCGGCGACATACAGATGGCACTGTCCCGACTACTTCCCCAGGCAGAGATGGTGGTGGTGACCACTCCTCAGAAGGCCGCCCAGAAGGTGGCGGTACGGGTCGCCGATATGGCACGTCGTTCGTTCATGCCCGTGGTCGGTGTCGTAGAGAACATGGCAGGTTTCACCTGCGATCACGGTCAGCTCTACGAACTGTTCGGGTCGGGCGGTGGTCGTGAGTTGGCCGAAGCTCTCGGGGTTCCCGTCATCGGCCGGATCCCGCTCGACACCGATGTCGTGGCGGGCGGCGACAGCGGTCAACCTGTGGCCGGATCTGCTCCCGCGAGTGCCTCCGGAGCCGCTTTTCGGTCAACCGCAGAGCGTGTTATCGAGTTGGTTCCCCCGGTTGAGGACGAAACTTGCACTGCACGCATCTCCCGGTTGATGGATGCACTGGAAACTCAATCAGCATAGGGCTATCCCCTCATTGTTCCACGAGGAAAGGACTAGTCATCTGGTGCTATCTTTTAATGCTACGCAAGCGACCACCCTCTGTGGTCGATACTCTTCATGAACGTGCCAAGGGTTGACAAACCGGCTGGGAAGGCTTTTCCACCACCAGCGCATCACACCAAAGCGAGGGCCACCGGGAGGCGGCCCTCGCGGCGTTTAACGGGTGAGATAGGTTTCCGGATGTGCACGGAGCCGCCGACCACCGGGGTTCTAGGTAGTAGGTAGTAGGTAGTAGGTAGTAGGTAGTAGGTAGCGAGCAGGACCACCGATTACCGATTACTTGCTACTTGCCACTTGAAACTCAGAACTACCCGCACAGGCCCTTCACCAGCGGATACGGGTTCACTGCCGAACCGCCGCCGGGGTGGAACTCAAAGTGTAGGTGTGGCACGGCGTAGGACGCATTGCCGGTCGAGCCGACCGAGCCCACCAACTCGCCCGCTGCGACGGACTGGCCGACGGACAGGCCCGGCGCCCAAGCGTCCATGTGGGCGTAGTAATACTCATCGCCGGATTGACCGGTGAGCCAGATTGTGATCCCGCCCAGACCACCATTGCCCATTCGACGAATCGTCCCAGCTTCGATCGCCACCAAGGGCGTACCACGCGAGGCCAGCATATCGACGCCCTGGTGAGAGCGCCCTCCACTGCGGGGAGCTCCCCACGTGTCGGTGAAAGTCGAGAAACCGTCGACCGGACACACCATCCCGCCTGCTGGTGCAACAGTCGTGGCCGTCGTGGTGGTTGTGTCACCCTCAACGGTTGTGGTCGTCGATCCTGCCACCGTGGTTGTCGTGTTGCCCGGCTCGGTTGAGGTAGTCGTGGTCGCAAGCGTGGTCGAGGTGGCGTTGCGGGCGGCCTCCTCGGCCTTGCGTCGCTCCTCCTCGAGACGCCGCAACTCGGCTTCGACGCGCCTCCGTTCCTCATCCTCGATTCGCCGCTGTTCGACGAGAGCCTCATACGATGTTTGAGCAGCATCGAGACGATCCACCAGCGCCGCACTGGTGGCGTCGAGCTGAGCGATGACTAGCGCTTGTTCCTCCTCGAGGTCCGCCAGTGTCGCCAGCTGTCGCTCGTATTCAGTTCGCAGTCCTTCCAAGTCTCTGATCAATGCCTCATCTTCGATGGCGAGGCTCTCCAAATAGCTGAGACCCGCACCGAGCTGTTCTGGAGTACCAGAAAAGAACACGAGGGAAACCCGGTTCGAAGCTGCCGCCGTGTAGAGCTCAACCGCTCGCTCTTGAAGCCGTTCGAGCGCCTGATCGACCTCGACCTGGGCTTCGAGAATGGAACGGTTGATTCGGGTCAGTTCATCTTCCAGCTCGATCGATCGAACCGTCGCCGCCTCCAACTCGACGGCCAGCGCCTCGAGTTCGACCCGGGTGGCGGCCACCTGAGCTTCGGCGTCGGCCAGATCATCGTCCGTCACCTGTGCAACCGCGGGAGCCGCCAGCAACGCCAGCACGACCACTGCACCGAACAAGCGGAGCCTACGCATGAGTCGCTCCCAGGAGACCGACAAAGGCTTGCCAGAGGTCGTCTCCATCGTCGAAACGTACCCGACCCTCCGAAACGAGCTTGTTCAGATGCGCCGCAACGGAATGTGCCGCTAGGGGATGAAGCGCCGGATCAACGTCGGCGTATACCTCTTCGACCACCGCACCGACGGTGCCGGCACCGGATTCCAGGGCCTGAACTACCTGTTCCTCACGTTCCAACCGGTGACTGATGTACTCATCGATGACGCCCTGCGGATCGTCCATCATCGACCCGTGGCCGGGGTAGAGGCGCCGCAACGAGATCTCACCGAGACGCCGCAGAGAGGCGAGGTAGGCGACCATGTCCTCTACCACGACCGTCGATCCTCCCATGATGTGATCGCCTGTGAACAGAACGTCACCGGCCAGAAAACACAAGTGATCGGAGGAATGGCCTGGGGTATAGAGGACACGCAGTTCGTGTTCGCCGACGTCAACCGAGTCGCCCTCTCCCAGCAGCTGATCGGGGGCGAAGTCGGGTCCGGGCTCGTAACCAAAGACCGGCACATCGAGTTCGATCCCCAGCGGATTGGCTAGTGGAGCGTGATCAGGGTGCGAGTGGGTAACCAGAATGCCGGACAGGTTGTAGCCCGTCACGACCGCCAGGATCGCCTCCCGATGCCGCTGATCGATGGGTCCGGGATCGATAACGACCGCGTCAGAACTCGACCCCAGCACATAGGTGTTGGTGCCGGGACCGGTGAATAGACCGGGGTTGGGGGCAAGGATCCGTTGGATCTCCACATTGCCTCTGGTTGACGCTGACCGATACCAGTTTCGCGCGTTCTCGCCCGGACTCAAGTCG
>JBLYYS010000219.1:0-5006 GCA_048550235.1 Acidimicrobiia bacterium
ACTGCCCACTGCCCACTGCCCACTGCCCACTGCCCACTGCCCACTGCCCACTGCCCACTGCCCACTGCCCACTGCCCACTGCCCACTGCCCATTACGCCGAGCACTAGTCACTTGTGTGCATCCGGCAACGGTCCCCCGGATGCCGTCGACCGCATGCCTCGACCCGGGTACGGTGATCGTATGGGTAGGGAACACGACGTACTGACGAGCCTGAGACGGGTCAACGACGGGTTGGCGGCAGTGGTTCAGTCGACTACACAGACGGTTGTCCAAAAGTCCGCCGACCCGGGTTCGATGGAGATTGCGTTTGCCGCCATTGCAGGAACTGCTTCGGGCGATGAAGGCCGAGAGGCTCTACGGATGGCACTGATCGCCGAAGGTATGGATCAAGGGGTCATCGACTCGATCGATGCTCTCTACGTGCGTTGCCTGCTCGACCCTACGCTGTAGTTTCGAGTGGAATTCGATCCGGGTACGCCGGATCTATCCGACCAGGTACAACCGGCGGCCGGTTAGGTCGTGAAGCGGGAGATTGCCTCTTCGAGACCGGTGGCCGTCATCTTGAGTTGCTGCGCGGTAGCCCCGATCTCCTCAGAGGTGGCAGCGGCCTCTTCGGCTGCTGCAGCAACCTGCTCGGACGTGACCGAGTTGGCTTCCGTGACCTCTACGAGGTAGCCCGTTCCGCCTTCGATGTTGTAGGCGGCGGCCTCGATGCGGGCAGTTGCTGCTTCGACCGCCGCAACCTGGGTACGGATCTGCCCAATGACGCCGGTGATATCGCCGAAAGCGGCACCGGCGGTCGACACGATCTGGCTACCACTTTCGACCTGGGAGTGTCCTCCGGTCATTGCCTCAACCGTTTCATGGACCGATCCACGCATCTGACCGACGATCTCCGCGATCTGCTCGGTCGACTTGGCTGACTCTTCGGCCAGTGATTTGACCTCGGAGGCCACAACGGCGAATCCTCGCCCCATCTCACCTGCCCTGGCAGCCTCGATCGCGGCATTGAGAGCAAGCAGATTGGTTTGGGCGGCGATCGAACGAATGAGATCGACGATCTCTTCGACCTTTTCCGAGTGGGCGCCTAGGCCGTTGACGGTTTCGGCGACCCGATCGAACGACGTCTTGATTGCTTCCATCGCCTCGTTGGCGCCGTCGATCTGCGCCTGGCCTTCTTGTGCGGCCGCGGTTGCCGCCTCTGATGCCGTCGAAACCCCCTTTATTCCGTTACCGGCCGTTTCCACCTCGGTCACGATCTGAGCGACGGTCTCGGAAACATCATCGGTGATGCGCACTTGGGATTCGGCACCCTCCGCTATCGAAGAGATGGACGTGGCTACCTGTGTAGCAGCGCGCGCCGACTCATCGGAAGACGATGCCAGGATCTCTGATCCATCACGAACCTGGTGCGCGGCTTCAACGGTGCCGGCAACGATTCCCCGGAGGGTCTCGACGGTCTTCGTGAAGCTCGCGGCCACCTCGCCGATACTGGCGATCATTTCGTTGAATGCGATACCGATGTCGCCGATCTCGTCGTACTTCCGGCAATCAACTGGATCTGTGGTCGTCTGGTAAGAAACGGTCAGATCTCCATCTGACAGCCTCGCGATGGCCGACGCAAATGCCGGAAGGTCCTCCGCGGCGATCGACTTGGCGGTGGCGGCAAGCTTTTTCGACGCCGACGAAATGGTGATGGTGAGGAAGGTGGCAGCGCCGACGCCGATAGCGGCGACGATGAGGGCAAGTATCAGCCCACGGGTGCGCTCTGCGGCAAGCGCCTCCCGGGCAGAGTCAAGACCGGCCTGAGAGGTGGCGTCGCCGGCAGATTCGACCACTGCAACCACGTCATCCAGGGCTGTCTCGACCTCCTGTGTTCCGCCGATAGTCGAGACGGCCATGACTATCGCCATGACGCCCATAACCACCGCAGCAGCAAAAAACTGCATTCCAAGGGGCACTCGAATGTCGCTCAAGCGTTGTCTCATGGTGTTCCTGTCGGGTCGGATCCTGGATCTTCAAGCACTTGACCGGCCGTACGGATGGACGTTTCGGCTGTGGTCAAGAGCTCAACTACATGCAACGAGTGGGTTTCCGCGGCAATCGCGTGCTGGCGGGCAAGGGCGACGTCGCCTCCCCGGTGCAGCGACACCGCTTCGGATATGGTTTCGTGGAGGCTTCGATGGATCGCCTCTAGCTCTTCGATCTCGGGCATCTCCGGGTACTGCGTCAGCGCGGTTCCGTATATCCAGGACCCGACGCCACAGCCCCGTGGTGATTTGACCTCGGCATCGTCGATGTCGGCTTCTCCGTTGAAGAACTTTTCCAGCCTCATCTTCCATGCGAGGTGAGACGCTCGAGCCTGCGCGAAATCGAAAGCCGAACCCGCTGAGTCATCGGAATCCAACGTGAAGGATCCGATGGCCTCTGCAAGTTCGAGTGCGCCTGCAGCGAGTTCTTGCGCCGTGGCTCCGATCTCCTGAGCCGTACCTGCCGTCTGCTGAGATGAAGCGGCGACTTCCTCCGAAATCGCAGACGTCGATTCGGCAACCTTCGAGAGCTCACCAAGCTCGGTGCGAATGGTGCCGGTTGCCACTTCGATCTGACTCGATGCGGCCGAGACGCCAGATGACTGAGCCCAGATGGTCTCGACGGCGGTAGCGATAGAGGTGAAGGCGCCTCTGGCAGTCTCAACGATGCCGGCACCTTCCGACACGCTCGATTGTCCGCTTTGCACAGCCTCGACCGTCTCAGAAACCGAGGTGCGCATTTCCTGAACGATGCCGGAGATCTGTTCCGTGGATCGGGCCGATTCCTCGGCGAGCGCCTTGACTTCGGCGGCAACGACGGCGAATCCTCTCCCGGATTCGCCTGCCCGAGCAGCTTCGATGGCGGCGTTGAGGGCGAGAAGGTTGGTTTGCTCGGCAATCGACCGGATCAGGTCGACGATTTCCACGACATGTGCAGAGTGTTCGCCGAGGTCGCCCACGGTTGCAGCCACCTGCGAGAAGGAGGAAGTGATCTGGTGCATGGCATCGGTTGCTCGATCGATGTGAGTGTTGCCGGATTTGGCTGTTTCGAAGGCAGCTGTGGACGCCTGTGTCATATCGGCCGTGGCTGATGCTGTCGACTCGACGGCTCGGGAGATCTCCGATACGGCTGCAGACAACCGGCCCGCTATCTCAGTCTGATGGATTGCACTGGTCGAGACTGAGCCGATCGACTCCGCCACCTCGACCGCAGCCTGAGCGGATTCGGAGGCTGCTCTCGCCAGGGAATCGGACCGCTCCTGGACAGTCTCGGACACCTCGCCGGCTCGCCCGACAACACTGCGGAGGTGCACGACCATCTCCCGTAGAGCGGTGCCCAGAGTGTCCGAGGGGGATCGGGGAATAAAAGTGCCGGATAGATCACCGCGGGCGATACGGTCGGCTACGTCCGAGGCATCGCGTAGATATTCGATGGTCTGATCGAACGACTTGGCCATCTTTCCGATCTCGTCCCCGGTCGCGTCATCGGTTACCTCGACTGTGGTCTCACCCATTGCCAGGCCTTCGGCCGAGGCCGTCATTCGGGTGATGCGCCCGATGATCATTCTCGAGACCAACCAGGAGACGGCCAGGCCAATAACGATTGCGCCGACTGATACGGCAATGGCTGTCTGCGTGGCAAGGGCGGTTGTGTCGTGGGCCATCGCGCTTTCGTCAGAGGAAAGACGTTCACCAAACGCCTCGACGACCTCCAGCGCTGCTCCGACCGACGCGGCCGCCCGGTCGGCAACCTGCTCGGCGTCTTGAACGGCGTCGGTCGCGATCACGTAGTCATCGAATCGATCGGAGTAAATATCAATCAGGATTGCCAATTGGCTGGTGGTAGACCCGGAGAGGCCGGCCGACCTGACGTCGGAAGCTAAGAAAGCGATGCCATCGTCGAACTTGGAGATGAGGGCCTCGGAGCGGGTGAGCATGTACTCCGCCTCGTATCGGCGCAGTCGGAGAACGTCGGCCTCAATGGTCGAGAGCCCCAGAGGGATGGTGATGTCCTCGATGTCTTCGACCACCGCTTGAAGAGACTGCTCGATCCCGGAGTCCCCGTCACCGCGCTGCTCGTAGACATCGACCATGCGCTCGATCGCCTCTGCGTATCTGGCGACCGCAGTCTCGACCGGCTCGTGATCGATATCGGCCCCAGTAGCTTTGATGGATGAGAGTTGAAGCTGCACCTGCGCGAGGAGATCGAGGGCCGTCTCGGCGGAAGTCGTTCGGGCTGTCTGGAGCCCGAGGCGGCTGTGGTCGGATCTATAGGTCCGTTCGGATACCTGTGCCTGAGTGAGGGCCACTCGGGCATTGGTGGCCGAATCATCGATCCGTTGGCCGACTTCGACCAACTCTGTCACGCTGTTGTCGATGTTCTGGATGCTGAAGACGGCGATCAGGCCGAGCAGCCCGGTCATCGCCAGCACCGATGCAAATCCGATGAACAACTTGACCCTTAACGACATCAGTTTGCCGACGTCGACAATCCTGCCCATCCTGAGAATCTCCTTGATCTCCGCTGGCCCTCCTGTCGGCGGACCTGACTCGACGAAAAGGAGTTCGCTTGACTGCTAATCCGCTGCAGGGTGGCCGCCGACTGGGGGTGTATCGCCAACGCGAGGAGTCGCGTGACGGAACAAACGGCCGTCCTCGAACCGGAGACCACAGAAGCGCCCGCTGAGGGTGTTTCGGCCGCGTCCGAAGGGAAGGCGCCCGTACCCGAATCCCTGATGGTTGCCTTGTGGGTTTCGGAAGCAGCCAAGCAACGACTGCTAGAAGTCCACCGTTACCGCATCGTCGAGGACAAGGAACTCGCACCGGAAGCAGACGTTGTTGTTGTGGGGACCCGTCTCCCCAGCGGAACATCGATATCGGTCGTTGAGGATCTCAGGGCTGCGACATCGTCGCCAATCGTGGTGCTCTGCCATCCCGGAGGGGAGGAAAAGGCCCTGTCGATGATGCGACTCGGC
>JBLYYS010000220.1:0-2912 GCA_048550235.1 Acidimicrobiia bacterium
AGAAGCGGTGGCAACCCCACCGCTTCTCCTCGTGGTGGTTGCGCTGTGGGGTGAAATAGTCCCCCCTTGGGGGGAAAGTACCGCAGCGGCTGTTGCCGCTGGGGTAGGGGGGATTCTCGCAACCAGCCTCGTTCTATGGTGACCTTTCAGGGGGACTATTTCGACTTCCCCACTCCTACTCGGCGTCGGTGGCACTCACAGCCCAGGCCAGGCCATGCTCCGGATCCTCGGCAGCGAGTCTCAGTATCCAACCCGTCGCTGGAGCCAGGTCGTCCCACAGATACCAGCGAAGACCGGCGCCGGCCTCTCCCAACTCATCAGTCTCCGGCGGCCAGGGTTCCAACAGGTCACAAAGCGCGGCGGCAGCCCACCATGCAGCAAAGCGACCGGCGGCCGCTCCGGGTCTCTTTCCGTGCGCTCCACCCGAGGCCGCGGCCCAACCCATCCATGCCATTGCCTGGTCGAGGCTGATCTCACCGATACGTACTCGGCGCGTTCCCAACGCTGCGATCGCAGCAAGCGCGTCGCCCTCCGCCACCACGGCCTCGCTACGTCCGTTGGACTCTGTCGTCCACGTTTCTGTCAGAGCGAGCAAGGCATCGGTCTCGTCTGGATGATCGAGGGTCGGCCCGGCTTCCGGCAGATCGACGGCCGATAACATCGGCGTCGATGGAGTCGGGTGGTTCGCTCGATCCGACCTATAGGCAGCGGTGGCATACGCGGTTTCCCACCCAGCTAACCGGAGCGGAATGTCCATCAGCCGACTGTCGACTCCGGAGATACCGGACAAATCCTCCCCATGTACCACCCGTTCCTGAGCGATCAAGGTGCGGACCGTGCCCGGGGCAAGGAACTCATCTAGCTCCGACCATTCGTGGGAAGCGGCAGCTACCTCTGTCAGGGGTCCGAGGGTGAAGCCGCCCCCTCCGGTGGTCGCCACCGCAGCCGCATACGATCCCGGTGCTTCGAGGGCCAGTCGATAGTCGGCGTGATACGCGACTCCCCACAGTTGCTTGCCTCTGTCGAGAGCGTGCCTGCAGCGGGCGGCAAGATCGACGAGATCATCCCAATCGCGTGCCGTGCACATTCCATCGACGATTCGGAGCAGTCTCGCAGCGTCATTCGCTTCAATAGCGTCGACCACATCAGTACGGTTGCTCACTTCGCCGGCGCCTGACCCGGTTCCGGACCGGTTGCCACCGCATATCTCTGAGTGGACCAGTCACTCCAGGATCCTGGATACAACAGCGGTTCCGGCAGCCCGGCCAGGTGCATCGCCAGGACGTTGTGGCAAGAGGTCACGCCGCTGCCGCAGTAGGTCACCGCGGTTTTCTCTCCAGTGGCCCCGAGATCGAGGAATCTCTGCCGCAGGTCCTCGACACTCTTGAAGGTCCCATCATCATTGACGTTCCCCCCGTGGAAGGCGTTTCTGGCGGTGGGGATGTGTCCGGCGATTGGATCGACCGGTTCTGTCTGGCCTTCATACCGTTCCGGCGCGCGTGCATCGAGGAGGATTACCGAGCCGAGTTCATCGAGTAGGCCGTCACGGTCGATCCATCCTCCTGGCCGAAGTGTGCCGACGAATGTCTCCGGCGGGTGGGACGGAGCTGCGTCGTTCTGGGGGAGTCCGGCCTTGGTCCACGCCGTCCATCCACCGTCGAGGACCGCAACGTCGTCGTGGCCGAGTCTTCTCAGCATCCACCAGAGTCGGGCGGCGATAGATCCATCGGACGTGTCGTAGGCGACCACCCGGTGGTTGTTGCCAATCCCGGCCGCACCAATCCGCCGCTCGAACCTGTCCCAGTCCGGAAGCGGATGACGGCCGGGACCATCACCCGGTGTACTGAGGTCGTCTTCGACATCCAGAAACAAGGCACCGGGAATATGTGAGTGTTGGTATTCCCGTCTGCCTTGCCGAACATCCGCTAGATACCACCGGGTGTCGACGATACGGACGGTGGGATCATCGAGGATGGCCGCCAATTGGTCGACGTTGATCAAGGACAAGAATGTCTCCTCGTTACTGGTCAGGACTGGTTGTCGCTACTCGCCGGATGGCGTTGCAGGTGGGTCTTCAGGACTTGCTTCTTCGGAGGGGGCCGCGTCGTCTTCCTTGTTCTTCTCGCGCCAGGCGGAGATCTCATCGCCCAGCTCGGCAAAAGTTGCTCCGATGGCGTCGAAGAACGACTTCGCCGTTTGCTTTGCTTCGTCCTGCACCTCTGGATCCTTGACGGCATCGCCGATCGTGGCGAAGGCCGTCTTGAGCCCGTCACCGATAGTCCGGAGGGCGTCCTTGACTTCCTCGTCCGAGACGGCCTCGGTGGCATCCTCTGAATCCTGAGACTCGTAGTGACTCTTGAAAAGCGATCCGAGCTTCTTGAACCCGTCGCCGACTTCATTCCACGTTTCGTCCGACTGCCCCATGTCATTCCCTTCTAGGATCGATCTGGTGCGACTCCATCTCATTGATGCTACCTACGAGCTGTTCCGAGCGTTTTTTGGCAAACGACCTCCGCGGGTATCTCCCGAGGGCCAAGACGTCACAGCCGTCCACGGGTTGATCGACTCGACACTCAGCTTGTTGCGCGAACCGGAGGTAACCCACGTGGCGGCCTTCTTCGACACCGTCATCGAGTCGTTTCGAAATGATCTCTACGACGGCTACAAGACGGGAGAGGGGATCGACCAGATCCTCTTCAAGCAGTTCCCACTGGCAGAACGAGCGCTGGAGGCAACCGGGATCACCGTCTACCGGATGCGCGAGTTCGAGGCCGACGATGGCATCGCCGCCGCGGCGCTTCGGTTCGTAGATGAGGTCGATCAGGTCGTGATGCTCAGTCCGGACAAGGATCTATGCCAGGTCGTTGAGAACAACCACATCGTCGCTTACGACCGCCTTCGGCAGCGACTGA
>JBLYYS010000221.1:0-7313 GCA_048550235.1 Acidimicrobiia bacterium
AAGGCAACAACAACGTCGTGCTGTGCGAGCGAGGCATCAGAACCTTCACCGACGATGACACGCTTGACATCAGCTCGGTTCCGATCGTCAAGGAACGAACGCACCTTCCTGTGATTGTGCTTCCAAGTCATTCAGCGGGAAGCCGGGCGCGGGTCGTTCCGCTGGCCCTCGCCGCGCAGGGCGTCGGAGCCGATGGCCTGGCGGTCGAGGTTCATCCAACTCCCGAGCAAGCCCTCGTAAACGCAACCGGTCAGCTGGCTGCTTCCGAGTTTGCTCAGCTGATGGAGGCCCTCGGTATCAACCGGATGCGCAAGGCCATCGATCTCGTCGATCGCGACATCGTTCGGGCTCTATCCCGCCGCCGTGACCTCGCTCTTCAGATCGGTCGGGTCAAGGCAGAACGTGGCATGTCCGTGCGTTCCCCAGCCAGGGAGGCCCAGCTCATGGAGATCATCCGTGAGGAAGCGGTACTTCAGGGACTCGATCCAGAGCAGGTCGAAGCTGTGTTTCAGCTGATTCTCGCCGGCTCCCGTGCAGAGCAGCGGCGCCTGCGGACCGGCGGGGAGCTCTAGGAGACCGACAGGTTCTGAACCCAAAGGGGAGCCAGGCCTCGCGGTCTATCTGATAGCGAGCACCGAACGGCAGGAGTGGTGGGCGATTCGCGGAGTGACACTGCCCATCAAGAATCTCTCGACGGCGCCCTTTCCCTTGTGCCCGAGAATGATCAGGTCGGCGTCGAAGACGTCGGCCGAGGTGAGGATGGCGTCGCTCACATCGCCCGCTTCGGTGAGTTCGGTCGTCACATTGGGGGTGATCGCACGAAGCTGCGCGGCGGTTGATTCGAGTGTTTCCTTTTCGGACTCCCGCTTCTGCTGCCAGATCCAGTTCATCTCCTGACGGATGTCCTGACGGAAGACTCGCACCATCGGCAATACGGTGACTAGATGGATCGCACCGTTGGTACTGAGGTCTAGCTCGGTGCAGAAATCAATTGCCGCCTCGGAGTGCGGTGACCCGTCGTAGCCGACCAGCAATCGCGGAGGATGGTCCGCCGATGGGGCCTGGGCCCGGGTCTCTCCTTCGCACTCCGCCTCGGGTTTGCGGACGATGAGTACCGACCGCTTGGCCGACTGAAGCACTTGATTCGAGACGCTGCCAAGCAGGAACCTACGAAATCCGGTTAGCCCGTGCGATCCGACCACGATGAGGTGCGAATCTTGTTCCTCCGCTGCTTCGATCAGTTCGTCAGCCGGATGTCCGGTACGTATCTCGGTCGAGACTGTCCAGCCCTCGGCCCGGAGAGTTTCCGCGCCCGCCTCCATGACTTCCGCCACCTCGTCGTGCGTCCCGGCCTTCGTAGCCTCAAACGCATCCCACTGTTCAGGGGTGAGTGATTCGATTTCCTGTTCTCGCAGCACGTCCCGGATCACCGAGACGATGTGTACGGACTTGGCGGCTGGAAACGGAAACCCGGCGATGAACTGGACGGCGGCTCTTGCGGTCTCAGATCCGTCGGTCCCGAGCAGAATCCTCATGGCGTTCTCCCGATCAATGCGCCGCTCCGACATTCAGTATGTACTGCAGGGCCACATAGACACCGTACACCCCCAGCAGCCACGCACCCTGCCATCGCCGGAAGGTCGTCTTGGACATGCTGATGAAGATCCGGAACGAGATGAGGATGATCAACATTGCCGGGAAGTGGAAGAAGTAGAAGTTGTCCGGGATCGCGAGGGGAGCGGCAACGGCGGCTGCACCGATCACGAACAAGACATTGAGTACGTCCGCTCCGACGATGTTGCCGACGGTGATCTCTGGGTGGCCCTTTCGGATGGCCGCGATCGCCGTCATCAACTCAGGAAGTGACGTACCGAAAGCGACGAGCGTGGCGGCGATCACATCCTCCGGAACGCCGGCCCGAACAGCGATTTCGGAGGCAGACGGAATCAGGACCCGTGCACCCGCCACCACCAGGGTCAATCCGCCGCCGATCATCAGCCAGGTCTTCGAGAGCTTCATCGGCTCTTCCTCGACGAGTTCCTCGGTGTGTCCGAGATCCTCACCTTGCTTTGCCCATCGGTAGGTGATGTACATGTAGCCCATCAGAAGGAAGAGGAAGGCAACACCTACGCCACGGGTCAGGGTCGGCTCTTGCCCGTCCCCAGCTCCCAACAGCGCGATCACCGCTATCGCTACAAGGAGGGTGGCGGATCCGACCTGTACCCATCCAGTCCGGTTCAGGATGAATCTGTTGACCGGGACTGCCACCAGGACGCATGTCAGTCCAAAGATGAGGCCGGTGTCGGCGATGATCGACCCCACCCCGTTGCCGAGAGCGAGGCCCGGGTTGCCGAGAAAGGCGGCCATGACCGAGACGAAGGCTTCGGGCAACGTCGTCCCCAACGAAACCACTGTTGCGCCGATGACGATCTTGGGTAGGCCGGTCCTTTGAGCGAGGTCAACGACTCCGTCGATCATCCAGTCGGCACCCTTCGACAAGAATGCCACCGAAACGACGATGATCAGCAGCAGAACCAGAATGGATAGATCCGCGAACAGGTCTTGCAGGACCTCCTCATCGGCGATCCACTTGATGATGCCGCTGTCCACTTAGAGTCGCCCTTGGATCATTGGGCGAGGAACATTTCGAGGCGTTCCCGCTCGCGTTCTCCGAGTCCAACCATCGCTTCCTGAAGTTCGAGTTTCTGGGAGAGGGACTTGGCGGCGATAGGGAACTCAGTCTCTCCGAAGAATGCCTGAACCCGACGCGCCAGGCCGGGGTCGACCATCGCCGGCAGACTGTGCACGAGATAGCGCTGGGTGGCCGGCGGCAGTAGTTCGACGAGTTGCTTCCAATCCCGGGATACCCGATTCCAGATGTGGTCGGCAGTCGACTGGTTGGCCATGAGGCCGGCAATCACCCATCCACCATCCTGGCTCCTGATGGCTCCCGTCAGTGTTTTGTCGAAGGTCCTGTCTGCGAGGTCGAGATCGGGGAAGTAGGTCAATGTGCGCAGCAATCGCACCTGCTGCTGCGGATTGGTGTTGGCCTCATAGGCTTTCACCACCGCCTCGTACTCGTCCGGGCCGCCGTTGGCGGCTCCGATGGCCAGCACCGCCAGCGCCACTTCGGCATCCACCGCGCCTGGATCGGCGACAACTGTATGGAACAGATCCTTTGCTTTGGCGATTGTGGCCGGGTCCTTTCCCAGGCGACCGTAGGCCGTGAGAGCCAGACCCCGGAGCCTGCGTGTGAGATCGGCCTCGTCGTCGCGGGGTTCCCAGCCGATTCGCTCAACGGTTGGACCGACCAACTCGCGGATGAAGATCGCATAACGTTCATCGTTCGGCACGTACCGGCCGAGTTCGAGCAGATGAGTGGAAAGCATCTGCCAGACCGCGTGCTCGGTCTCGTCGCGAAACGCCGCGGCTAGGTCGGCGAACTCGTCAACCGGCACCGATCCTTCGACCGCAAATGCCCATGTGTCGTCGAGCAGTGTGAATCGCTCCAGTGGGGCCAGGTCGGTGAGCCTCGCGTGAAGCGCGCTGAGCAGGCCGGCTTCGTAGCGCACCCGGTAGAAACCGTGTCCACCTGCGTTGGCGATGACCCAATCGACTGGACCGTCGAAGGGAATGATCTCCGTTTCGTCGACGAGTAGATGCTTCAGGGAGGACTCTGTATCGCCGGTCCCGAAGCGGAGCTGCAGGGGGACCTGCCAGAGGTTCATTGCAGCGGGGTCCTCGACGTAGCGGAACTGTCGCTGGGTCACCCGTATGCCTTCCGGCGTTCGCTCAACGATGATCTCTGGATAGCCACCTTGGAGAATCCAAGTGTTCATTATTTCGCCGACCCCGCCGTCCGACGCGCTGTCCAGACCGCGCCATAGATCGTCGGTCTCGGTGTTTCCGTATGCGTGCGTATTCAGATAGTCGGCGACTCCGGCGCGGAAAGCTTCCACTCCGAGGTATTGCTCGATCATCCGGAGTAGGGCAGCACCCTTGCCGTAGGTGAGTGGGTCGAACATCTCATTGGCCTCGTCCGGAGATCGAACTTCGAACTCAACCGACCTCGTGCTCTTCAGGGCATCGATGTCCATTGAGTCGGTGCGCTCGGCACCTGGATCGACTGCGAACGCCTGCCAGCGTTTCCAATCGGGACGGAACGATTCGACCGTCTTCATCTCCATGAAGGAGGCGAAGGCCTCGTTGAGCCAGATTCCATCCCACCACTTCATTGTCACCAGGTCGCCGAACCACATGTGGGCGAGTTCGTGTGCAATGACATCGGCCACCCGCCGTTGCTCGTGCTGGCCGGTGGTTTCGAGATCGATCAGGACCGCATTCTCCCGGTATGTGATCGCTCCCAGGTTCTCCATCGCGCCGAAGGCAAAGTCGGGGATGGCGATGAAGTCGACCTTGTCGCCTGGATACGGGATTCCGTAGTAGTCGGTCAACCAGCGAAGCGCGTAGGCGCCGATATCCAAAGCGAAGTCGGTCAGATGGCCCTTGCCGGGCGGATAGGCGACTCTGAGCGGTACACCATCCACGTCGATCGGGTCTGTGATCTCGAGCGGGCCGACGATGAACGCCACCAGATAGGTCGACATGATTGGACTGTCGGCAAAGCGGACGACGGATGTTCCGTCTCCGCGAGAGGTGCGATCGAGTTCGGCCATATTGGAGATGGCGGCCAGTTCGTCCGGCACGATCAGGGTGATCGAGAAGATTGCCTTGAAATCCGGTTCGTCCCAGCACGGGAATGCCCTTCTGGCATCCGCCGCTTCGAACTGGGTGGTAGCGATGACCCTTTCGTCACCGTTCTCATCGGAGAAAGTGCTTCGGTAGAAGCCCCGTAGCTGATCGTTCAAGGTCCCTTGGAAATCGAGCTGGAGGGTCCATTCACCCGGTTCGATCGGTCCGGCTGGAGTCACGGTAATGCGTTCGTTCGGTTCGTCGTAGGTGACCGTCGTGGTGTGGCTGTTGCCCGCCGAATCCGTCAAAGCGGCCCTGTCGATTGTCAGCTCGATGGCATTCAACGTCAACGAGTCGAGACGCGCCTGAACGTCAACAGTGATGGATGCCGACCCAGCGAAGGTTGCGGCCGGGATGTTCGGCTCGAGAGTGAGTTGATAGCGGCGCGGAATAGCGCGGCGGGGTAGGCGGTGTTCGGTCGACACTGTGCTCCTGGGTACGATTGTGCGGCCCTCGATGGTAGCTGGAGCGGGCTATCTCAAGCCAGACGGCTGGCAGCATATGCTCGTTGCGGCGTTTGTAGATGAGGCCATTTATCGCTCCCTTAACGTTCCGTTGGAGTGCTCTTTGCTCCGCCCGTCGTAAGTTGATGTCGAGGTTGCTGGTGTGATGCCGCAGGTAGGGAGTGACCGCCCGGCCTGAGACCTCGAGGAATGTTCGACGGCGGTGATCCCCAGCCTCCCCAAGTTGCACCGCCGTCGAACATTCCCGACTTTCTCGCTACCCCGCACTCGGCAGCGCCAATCTGCCGCCCCCCGGTCTAGGTCGTCTTTGTCACCTTCGAGAGCCCGCGGGGGCGTTCGGTATCCAGACCCTTGATCTTGCCGAGGTGGTACGTGAAGAGCTGAGCGGCCGCAATGATCGGCATTGGGGAGATCCATTCGGGGGTTGCGGCGGGAAGGGGGATTCCATATCGGCTCGCCTCGAGGGCCTCGCCGCGGTTGGAGATCGTCACCGTTCTGGCATGGCGTTGTTTCGACAGGTCTTCCAAAAGCGCCAGCATGTCACCGAATAGAGGTCCATCCGGCGCTGCTGCCATGACGGAGAATCCCGGCTCGACGACGGCTATCGGTCCGTGCCGGAAGTCGGCAGTTGAATACGGATGAGCCAGAGCGTAGGTGACTTCCTGGAGTTTGAGCGCCCATTCGAAAGCGGTCGAATGGTTGTATCCCCTTCCGAGGATCGCGCACGATCGAAGATCGGCGAAGTGCGCGGCGATGTCGGTTATGAGTTGCTCTGTTCGTAGAACCTCCGCCATCAGATCCGGAGCCCTATGGAGTTCGTCTGAAATCGCTCCGCGATCCATGACATCCGACATCATTGCCACCGCCAGCAACTGCGCGGTATAGGTCTTGGTGGCGGCTACCGCGTATTCATCTCCCGCCTTGATGTCGATAACGAAGTCGGCATTGGCGGCGAGAGGGGACTCTGGCCGGTTGGTTATGGCCACTGTGGGTCGTCTTTGCCTGCGACCTTCTGCCAGCACCTCAATTAGATCGGGGGACTGTCCAGATTGGGAGATTCCGACCACGAGGCTTTGCCCGAGGTCGGGTGGGCTCTGGTAGGAAGTGAACAAGGAGGGAGCGGCGAGAGCTACCGGTAGGCGGTTGTGGGAGCCCCACAAGTATTTGGCGTATCTGGCGGCGTTGTCGGATGTGCCCCGGGCAGCGATGACGACGAAGGCGAAGTCAGCGGTCCTCAGACTTCCGACCACGTCCGAAATGGGCCCGGCGTTGTCGGCGAGTATCCGACGGAACACCTCCGGTTGCTGATGGATTTCGTTGTGCATTCCCATGATGTTGTGTCACACGCTTTCGGTGGTGATGCGAAGTCTGAAGCCGGCCGTTGAGGTGCCGCGGAAAAGAGGCCGGGAGGCGACTTCTCGCCTGTTGCTGTTCAAGGGCGACCCGGCCGGGAGTTTCTCGACGTATTCAATGCCGCGTATCGAAGCTCCGTCACTTCCCTCCCTCGAGGTCGGCAATGCGTTTCGATATCTCCTCGTTCATGCGGGCGATATGATCTTGCACGAATGCGACCGTTCCGGCTGTGTAGTCAGCGACCAACGGCGTGAGGTCCATGGCATAGATCAGAGCGGCCGCACCATCCACCGTATGACTTTCGGAGAACGTCGCATGGGCGAGTCGCCGTCCCGCTGTTGCCAGGTCGTATCGTTTCCCCCCGGCAATCTGTGAGTCGTAAACACCGAGTACCGCGGCTGCAATGTTCTCATGGGCAGAGACGTCGAACGCCACCTTGTCTGTGTCGCTCATCCAATCGAGATCACGCCAGACTTCGCATCCGTAGACTCGTTTCGGCCTGGCAGAGGCGGGAAGGCTCTTGATCGCTGCGAGTGTCCGAAGAGCCACTGCGACGTGCGTGTCGTGCTTGTCGGCGAGATTGTGGGTGTATATCACGCCGGGACGGGCCGCATCGATAATGCGGGCCAGTTCTTCGACGATGGAGGTTTCCTCAGAGTCCTTGGCCGTTGAGCTCGGGTAGTCGAGCAGCACGGCGGCTCCGAACTCACCGACAAAAGCTGCCTTCTTCTCTTCTGTGATGCG